>NZ_JBYCZL010000004.1:0-278837 GCF_057586215.1 Roseomonas sp. SRI_022 | reverse complement strand
CGCACCCGATAATCGGGGTGCTACCAGCCCGAGCCCCGCGGCGTGAACCTCAGCGGGGCAGCGCTGTACTCTCCGCGCACACGACCATTCGCTCCGAAGCAGCGCGAAGCCAAGCGAAGGCCGCGATCATCTTGTTGCTTTGTCACCTGAACTCCCGCGTCGGCGACATGCGCGACCGTTGCGTTCCATTTCCGGCGTCCTCCTCCCGACGCACGCGTCCTTCTGCGACCAAGTGAGTAACCGGGCTGAAGGCATTCGCCGTGATGCATCCATCAAGGTGATGAAGCATTCGATGCGGCTGCGGAGCGCGTAGAGGGGACGGCTGACGCTGTGTTGGACGTGACGGTTCCGCTTGGTCGGGATCTCTGGAATGCCGCCACGGTCGCGCAGATCCTGTCGCATCGGGTCGCTGCCAGAAATCAGCAGCGTCGCGAATCTCGCCCGGTCGGAATCTCCCGCCGGGCGCTTTGCATTTTCAGGTTCGGTGACGCCGAGCTTGCTGCACCTCGGTCCGGCAAGTCTTGCCGAGATCAAGGCGCTACCGGTTGGTTTGGAGACTGTTGACGAGACCGACGAGCTCTCGCCGGCCGCTCCGCGGCACGACCCGGGAAAAGTAACGAACCAGCTCGCGTGCCTCGCGCACGTTCTCGCCGCGTGCCGCGCACCAGTCGCGCGGGACCTCCCGACCGCCGCGGAGGCAGGCTTCCTGGTGAGTGCCTTCCCGGGCGGGTTCGGCCTCTTCGCGCCGCGCGACATGCCGGAGGCACTGCGCCTGCGCATCGCCGAGGAGGTGCGCGCGGCGACCGCCCATCCCGAGATGGCGCGACGGGTCGCGGCACTCGGCCTGATCCCGCGCGCCGGCAGCCAGGCTGTCAAGATCGCGTCTGGAGGTCAGCGGTGGTCAGTCGCCTCGGTGCCGTAGCCGCGGCCGTAGCGGCGCTCCAGCCGGCGCTGCACTAGGTCCCAGGCACTGGTCATGAGGAGGTAGTAGATCGCCGCCACAGCGAAGAGTTCCAGTACCAGGAAGCGCTCCTGCACGAGGATCTGGGTGCGGCGCAGCAGCTCCTCCATCGAGATGACCGACGTGACGGAGGTCGTCTTCAGCAATCCGTTCACCGAGTTCCCGAGCGGCGGAATGATGATGCGGAAGGCTTGAGGCCAGGTGACGCGCCGGAACACGATCGCGGGCCGCAGCCCGAGCGC
Source organism: Roseomonas sp. SRI_022 (assembly GCF_057586215.1). Lineage (NCBI taxonomy): Bacteria > Pseudomonadati > Pseudomonadota > Alphaproteobacteria > Acetobacterales > Roseomonadaceae > Roseomonas > Roseomonas sp. SRI_022. Next base: position 277,634 of record NZ_JBYCZL010000004.1, on the reverse strand, counting down.
CAGCCCGGCCTCGCGCTGCCCGTGCGGCACGGCAGAGATGCCGGCGCGCACGATCTCCGAAAGGTAGGCCGCCTCGTTCAACGATAGGCCGAGCAGGGCCGCCTCGACCACCGAGAGCCGCAGGCCGAACAGCGGCAGACCAGTGTAGATGATGAGCAACTGCACCAGCAGCGGCGTGCCGCGGAACAGCCAGCAGTAGGCCCCGGCCACGCACGCCAGCACACGATTGCCGGATAGCCGCAGAAGCGCGATGCCCGTGCCCAGCAGCAGCCCCGCCGTCAGCGAGGCGGCCGTCAACCAGAGGGTGGTGAAGGCCCCTTCCAGCAGGAAGGGGTTCAGCAGGTAATCGAAGAAGCCCTGCCAGTCCCAGACCTTCACGCGGCGGGCTTACTGTGGCCCGGCCACAGCGAAGCCACCTTCGGCGATACCGACGCCATAGCGGTCGAACAGCGCCTTCAGGCTGCCATCCGCCATCATCTCCGTCAGCACCTTCGACACCTCCTGCGCCAGCGGGCGGGAGCGGAAGGCCAACGCCGCAGGCGTGGCGTTGATCCCGTGCAGCACGCGCGGGAAGTCGCCGCGCTGGTCATACTCGGCGGCGACGGCATCGATGGATGTGACGGCGTCGACCTGCCCGGCGCGGAGCGCCTGGAAGGCGACGGCGAAGTTGTCGAAGGTGCGGATGTTGATCGGGCGGCCGCCGGCGGACTGGATCGCCTGGCTCATGGCGCGAAGCGTGCGCTCCTCGAAACCGCCGATCTCCACGCCGACGGTGCGACCGGCCAGGTCGTCCTGCCGTGCGATGTTCAGCGGGTTGCCGCGTGCGGCGGAGATGGCTACCGCATTGTTCTCGTAGCGGATCATCTGCATCAACCGGGCGCGCTCCTCCGTGTAGAAGATGCCCGTGTTGATCATGTCCCAGCGCCGCGCTGCGAGGCCCGGGACCATCGCGGAGAACTCGATCCGCACATATTCCGGTGTCAGGCACAGGCGGCGCGCGATCTCGTTGCCGAGGTCGATCCGCATGCCGCGCAGCTGCCCAGCGCTGTCCACCGATTGCAGCGGCGGCAGAGTGGGGTTGGTGGACATCACCAGGGTGCGCGGCTTGATCAGCTCCGAATCCGGCACGCGGGGCTGACAGGCGGGCGCCTGGGCGAGGGCGGGCAGCGCCATTCCCATGGACGCAGCGGCGAGGGCGGCGAGTGTGATTCGACGGCGCATCGTGGTGTGGTCCTTGGTGAGAAGTCGCGGTTCGGCAGGGCGGCGCTATTCGGCCGCGAGCGGCGCGGCGACGGGCAGGCCGATGCCGCGCAGCACCTCGGCCAGCGCCGGCAGGTCCCGCGCGGGTAGGGGCAGGCGCGGCGGGCGCGGCGCGCCCATGTCCATGCCGATCAGGCGGAAGGCGGCCTTGGTGCCGGAGACGTAGCGCGGCCCGCCCACCCAGGGCAGCAGCGGCGCGAGGCGGCGATACAGCGCCAGCGCCTTCTCCCGGTCCGCTTCGAAGGCTGCGGCGTCGAACATGTCGGAACTGAGGCGCGGTGCGACATTGCTGCACACCGCCACCCAGCCGATGGCGCCGAGCCAGGCGCTTTCGTAGCCCAGCACGCCAGCAAAGACCTCCATCCGGTCGCCGCAGAGCGCGATGATGTCCCGCACCCGCGTCACCTCCAGCGTGCTCTCCTTGACGTAGCGGCAGTTCGGGATGCGGGAGAGTTCCGCCAGGATGGGCGGCGTCAGGTCCACATTCGCCGTCGCCGGGTTGTTGTAGACCATGATGGGGATGCCGATGGCGCGCGCGATCGCGTCGTAGTGGTGCTGCAGCTCCTCCTCCGTGGGGACGGAGTAGAAGGGCGGGATCACCATCACGCCGTCGGCGCCCTGGGCCTCGGCCTCCTTCGACAGCGCCACGGCGTCGCGCGTGTCCTCGGCGCCGGTGCCGACCAGCACTGGCACGCGGCCGGCGGCGGCCTTTACCACGCAGTCCACGACCGCCGCGCGCTCCTCCCGCGAGACGGACAGGAACTCGCCGGTGCTGCCGAGCGGGATGAGGCCGCGCACGCCCTCGGCGATCTGGTAGTCGACCAGCCGGCGCAGCGCGGCCAAGTCCGCGGCAGACCCATCCGCCGTGAAGGGCGTGATGAGGACCGTGTAGGTTCCGCGGAACGGTTCGCCCGCCATCTTGTCCCCCATGCTCTGTCCCTTGATCATGGGAGGAGAATGCAAGACACGCACGAGCGCAAGCGATGCGACTGACGGGTGGCGGGGCACGCCCGCTCGGGCCACCGATCGCCTTCACCTTCGAGGATGAGTCGGGTCCGCGGCGGATCGAGGCGCTGACCGGCGAGACGCTCGGCGCCGCCCTCTCCGCGGCGGGGGTGCTGGCATTCCGCATCGCCGCGTCCGGTGCGCCGCGTGGGCTGCATTGCGGCATGGGCGCCTGCTGGGACTGCCTGGTGACGGTGGACGGGCGGGCCCACCAGCGCGCCTGCATGACGAAGGCCCGCGACGGGATGCGCGTTACCGGTGCCGTGCCGTCCGCCCTTGCCCCACTGGCCGCCGGATCCACCGCGGAAGAGGCGAGGACGCCCGATGTGCTGGTGGTCGGCGCCGGTCCGGCGGGGCTGTCCGCCGCGATCGCAGCGGCCGAGGCCGGCGCTTCCGTCCTGCTGCTTGACGAGCGAGCCGAGCCCGGTGGCCAGTTCCTGAAAGGCACCCCGGCGCACCACATTGCCCGCCCCGACCGCCAATTCCGCGCCGGGGATTCCCTGCGGGGCCGCGCCGCCGCGGCCGGTGTCGAGGTTCTAGCGGATGCGCTCGCCTGGGGCGCCTTCCCGCCAGGCGAGGTGCACGGGGCGATCGAAGCGGCCGCCGACCCGGCCAATGCCGCGGAGGTTGCGGTGCTGCAGGGACAACGGGCCCTGCTCGTCCGCCCACGGCGGCTTGTTCTCGCCCCCGGCGCGCATGAGCGGCCCGTCGCCATCCCCGGCTGGACCCTGCCCGGCGTGATGACCACGGGCGCGATGCAGACCCTGGCGCGCGCGGGCCGGGTCTCCCCGGCGGGACGCGTGGTGATCGCGGGCAATGGGCCGCTGAACCTGCAGCTCGCGGTGGAGCTTCTCGCGGGCGGGGTGGAGGTGGCGGCCGTGGTGGAGACCGCGCCGCGCCCGGGACCGGCCGTCTGGCGCCAGGCGCTGCGAATGGGGTTGCTGGCGCCGGACCTTGCCTGGGACGGCACCCGCTACCTGCTGGCCTTGCGGCGCGCGCGGGTGGAGGTGATCTGGGGCGCCACCCTGCTGGGCTGCGAGGGGGACGGCGCCTTCGCAGCCCTGCGGATCGGCACGTTGGCCGGGGAGCGGCGGATCGCCGCCGGGGTTTGCGCGCTGAACCATGGCTTTCAGGCCGAGACGGGGCTTGCCCGTGCCCTGGGCGCCGAGCACCGCGTTGGGACCGGCGGCGCGCTGGAGACGGTGACGGACGATGAGGGGCGCACCAGCCTTCGCGGCGTCTTCGCGGTCGGGGATGGGGCGGCGCTGGGCGGCGCGCGGGTCGCGCTGGCGCGTGGGCAGATGGCGGGACTGGCGGCGGCCCGGGACCTGGGGCGCTCCGTTCCGGGCCGCGCGGATCGCCGCGCGCTGGAGCGGGCGCTGGGCTTCCAGCGCGATCTCTGGCAGGTCTTCTCCGCCCCATCCCTGGCGCCTCCGCCGGACGACACCATCGCCTGCCGCTGCGAGGAGGTGACGGCAGGAGCACTACGCGGGCATGGCAGCGCCGTGGCCGCCAGGCGCGCCACCCGTGCCGGCATGGGCCGCTGCGGCGGGCGCTTTTGTGCCACTACCGTGCACGCGATCCTCGGCGCGGCGACGGACGAGGCCGGGTTTGCGGCGCCGCGCGCGCCCGTCCGCCCGGTTCCGGCCACCGCCTTGATGCGGGAGGCGCCGTCCCAGGGCCATCATCACGGCATTCCCGACCCGCCCTTGCCCGGCTGGAGCACCGCGCCCCGCGCGCCCGCGCCCGCGGATTGCGACGTGCTGGTCGTCGGTGGCGGCGTGGTGGGCCTGTCTTGCGCGCTGCACCTCGCCCGCAACGGCACCGCCGTGACCCTGGCGGATCGCGGCGAGCCCGGCCTCGGCGCGAGCACCACCAACGCCGGATCGCTGCATATCCAGCTCCTGGCCTATGATTTCGACGGGACGGGCGATCCGGGGCCGCTCGCCTCGGCGCTCGAGTTCGGCCCGCCCTCGGTGGCCCTGTGGCGCGAGATCGCGCGCGAGGCCGGCGAGGATCTAGGGATCCGTACGGAGGGCGGGCTCATCCTGGCCGACGACGCGGACACTTTCGAATGGCTCGGCCGCAAGACGGAGTTTGAGAGCGCGCGCGGCATCAAGGCCGTGATGATCGGGGCGGAGGAAGTCGCCCGGATAGCGCCCGCGCTGGATCGTCGCTTCCTCGGCGCGGCCTGGTGCCCGCAGGAAGGGCAGATGGACCCGTTGCGCGGCACCGCTGCCCTTCTGCGCCTGACCCGTGCGGCGGGGGCGCATGTGATGCCGGGACTGGACGTGACCGCGATCGAGCCGCTGCGCGCCGGCTTCCGTATCACGACGCCGTCCGGGGCCTTCCGGGCCGGGCGCGTGGTGAACGCCGCGGGACCGCATGCCATGCGTGTCGCGGCGCTGGCCGGCGCGCGGCTGCCGATGCGGCTGATCGTGCAGCAGGTGGTCGTCACCGAGGCTGGGCCGCCGCTGCTGCGCCCCCTCGTGCAATGGGCCCGGCGGCATCTATCCCTGAAGCAGGGGGATGGGGGGCATCTGCTGATCGGCGGAGGCTGGCCCGGGCGGCTGGGCGCGGACGGCGCCGCGCGGCTCCTGCGCTGGTCGGTGGAGGGCAACCTGCACATCGCGGGTGCGGCGCTACCGGCGCTGGCGGGACTGCACGTCCTGCGCGCCTGGTCGGCGCCGAATATCCTGCTCGACCGCGCCCCGATCGTGAGCGCTACACCGGGCGTGCCGGGGCTGTTCCATGCGGTGACGAGCAATGGCTGGACCCTCGGGCCGATCGTCGGGCGCATGGCGGCGGAGGTCGCGATGGGGCGCGAGGGCACGCCTGCCGCCTTCGCGCTCGCCTGACGGCGATCTTCTTCCGCGCCCGGGGCGTGCGGCATTGACAGGACCGTCAGTCGCCGCCGACCTTCCTCCCGCACGAGGGAGCGCGGCAGTAAGGTGACGGCAATGACCCAAGAGGCGGAGGCCGCCATCGCTCTGCTGCGCGACCTCATCGCTCTGACGCGGGACGGGGAGGCGGCGGTGCAAAACCGCCTCGCCGTGGGATTCCGCGCAGCCGGCTGCACCGTGGAGCGCCTGCGCTACCGTCCCGCCGAGGTCCCGCTGCGCGAGGAGTTCGCTAGCGAATCTGCCATCGCGACGGAGGAGCGGGAGGCGGTGATCGCGCGCTTGCACGGCACTGGCGGCGGCCGCAGCCTCATCCTCTTCGCCCATCCCGACGGCGAGGCTTTCGGCGACGACCATGGCTGGCGCCGGGACCCCTTCGCGGGAACCATCGCGGACGGGCGCCTCTATGGCTGGGGCGTGGCGGATGACCTGGCGGGCGTCGCGATCATGGTGGAGGCGGTGCGACGCGCGGCCGCCGCAGGCCCGCTCCGGGGCGACGTGATCCTGGCGAGCACGCCGAGCAAGCGCCATGCGCGCGGGGTTCACGCGGTCATGCATCACGGCCACCGCGCGGATGCGGCGGTCTACCTCCATCCCGCGGAATCCGGGGTCGGCATGCGGGAGGTGAAAACGCTGGCGAGCGGGCAGGCGATCTTCCGCGTGACGGTCGCCGGCCGCCTGCCGGACACGCAGGAGCCCGGCCACGCCGCCTTCGCGCACACCGCGGTGAACCCGATCGAGCGGGTGATTCCGGTCATGACAGCGCTCCGGGCCCTAGATGCGCGCCGCGGCGAGCGCGTGCGCCATCCTTCGCTGGAGGCCGCGATCGGGCGTTCCACCAATCTTCTCATCTCGCGCATCGAGGGCGGCACCAAGGCCGGACGCGTTCCTGTGGAGTGCTCGATCCTCGTCGCGCTGTCCTTTCCGCCGGGCGAGAGCCTCGCCGCCGTTCAGGCGGAGGTGGAGGCGGCCGTGGCGGAAGCGCCCGCGGCGGATTCCTGGTTGTGCGACCATCCGCCGCGGCTCGACTGGATCTCCGGCGTGACGGGGTCCGAGGTGTCGGAGAGCGATCCGCTGTGGATCGAGACCTCCCGTGCCGTGCAGGCCGTCACGGGGGAACCGCCCCACGTCAATCCGCTGCACACCTCCTCTGATATCCGCAACCCGATGGTCCAGCACGGCATCCCCTGCGTTGGCCTCGGCCCTCTCTGCGGCGACCTCACGCAAAATGGTAGCCGGGACGAATGGGTCGATGCGGCCGACTACGTGCGTGCGGTGGACGTGGGCGCGCGGCTGATCCGGAACTGGTGCGGCTAGGGCCGCCCACGCGGCGGAAGCGCCTGCCGCCGGGAGGCGATGGCCGATGAACCGGGCTCCGGCGCAGCGGCCCCGATGGGGCAGGCGGGGGACGGCTCGCCTGGAAGCGGCCGGCGCCCGGGATTGGAGTCATTCTTGCTTGTGGGCATCATCAGGAGGGCGGCCGCACTCTGACCGCGTCGCCCGGAGCCGGAGATATCTCTCATGATTTCTCGCCGTCGAATTCTCGCGGCCGTCCCGGCCGCCATGGCCGCCCCGCGCAAGGCTACCGCACAGGGCTCCTGGCCCGAGCGGCAGATCCGCCTCGTCGTGCCCTATCCGCCGGGGGGCGCCAGCGACATCTCGGGCCGCCTGCAGGCGCAGGCACTGCAGGAGGGGCTCGGCGTTCCCGTGGTGGTAGACAACCGCGGCGGCGCGGGCGGTACGCTCGGCACCGCCCATGTCGCCCAGAGCGCCCCGGACGGCTACACCATCATGATGGCGAGCCCGTCCTCGCACCTGGGAGCGCCGCTGCTGTTCCGCACGCCCGGCTACGAGGGCGTGGACGATTTCACCGCCATCGCCACCTTCTCCATCGGCACGGCCCTGGTCGGCGTCAATCCGCGCCTGCCGGTCCGGAACATCCAGGAACTGATCGCCTATGCGCGGGCGCGGCCGGGCCAGCTCAACTTTGGTTCCGCCGGAGCAGGCGGCGCGAACCACATGCTCGGCGTGCTGTTCATGCAGCGGACGGGTGTGGAGCTGACGCACGTGCCCTATCGCGGCGCGGCGCCGGCGCTGGCGGACCTGATCGCGGGGAACATCCAGATCGTCTTCGACAGCTTCTCCGGCATCATCCCGGCGGTGCGCGCCGGGCAGGTGCGGGCACTGGCGGTGACGAGCCCGACGCGCTGGCCGCTGGCCCCGGAACTGCCCACCGTGCAGGAGCAGGGCGTGCCGGATTATGACCTTCCGAGCTTCTCGGCCGTGATGGGACCGCGCGGCATATCGGACTCAATCGTGGCGCGGATGAACGCGGCGATCAACGAAGGGCTGCGGAATCCGATCCTCGTGGAGCGTTTGGCGGCCAACGGGAACATTCCTTACCCGACCTCGCCAGCGGAGTTCGCCGCACTGATGCGGACGCAACGCACTGTCTGGCGGGACCTCGTCCGGACGACGGGACTGCAGCCGGAGTAAGCCGTGCCTGGCCTTCGGCCAGGGCGGCATCATGAGGACGTGATGTCACCCTTCCAGGTTTCGTCCTGGGGCCGGCGCGTCCCTCTCGAAAGGCAGGCTAGCCAGGCCCTGAGAAGGCTTGTGCCCAGCGGCTTTTGCTGCGGCAGCATTCCACGATGATGATGCCCCACCGCCCAGAGACGACGCGAACCCGGTAGCACTCCCTCCGCCAGCTCCCATGCGAATAGCGCGCTCCGTTTGGTAGACCATCGCGCTGAGTGGCCCCTTTCCTGGGGCTTCCAGAGCAGACCTGTTGACCAGCCTGCGCCAGCGAAAGCCGAAAGTCGCTCTCTGGGGAACCGTTGTCTCCGGACCTGCTGACTTGGCGAATTCAGTACGGACCTCGCCAATCAAGGTAATTGGCCGGTTTCAGCATGCTTCCCAGGTCCGCATGTTTGATGTTGCACCTGCTGTCCATTCGAGTTTTTCAACGCGCTTCGCTCGGTACACACCTGGGCCGGGTCCAGGCGCCACCGATGGCCGCCTGCGGGCGCGCCTTCGCACGCCCCCATCTCAGGCTCGCGGGCGCTTTCCATCGAAGGCCGACTTTGGCTGATTGCTGACCGGCAGGTTTTCAGCGGCAATCGTGGGATACCTGTCGCTTGAAAGCCGAGCGCCATTCGAGTGCTGTCACCTCATTCTTGCAGCACCTACCTCGTTGTGCCGATTGCCACGACTCAGTGGCGGCGCGAGCGGGCAAATACGCGGCGCACCGTGGCCCGTCCTTCGGTATCCAAGATGTAGTCATGGGCGACGTCACGTTCCAAAGGATCTCCCTCTCCACCTGCTTCAGAAGGGAAGCCGACGCTCTGGCCTAGTGCAATCCAGCCAGGGCCAATCCTTCAAAGACGTTCTCGAGTTGGGCTTTGAAGATCGGATTGGGAGAGCCCCAAGGCGGGCGATTTCGGATGGAATCCAGTGTCAGGTCCGGCTGGCGCGCAAGAATTTGCCGCACCTGTTCCGCCGCCTCGGCAGTCCGGCCAGCTTTGGCCAAGGCAGCGGCCATCGTGAGGTCAAACCTCGCGGCATCAAGGTAGGCGCTGCCGCCAGCGTCCCGGGCCTGCTGGAGCCAATTCAGACCATGATCCCCGCGGCCGAGCATGAGATCGATCATCCCCAGGTAGTAGTACCAGGAGGGGCGGAAGGGATGTGCCGGTGGTGCCAGCACGAGCGCGGCACGAAGTAGGATTTCGCCGTCCTCGGCCCGGCCAAGCTGCACCATCATCCAACCGAGCTGGGCGCGGGCCGAGAAGTCACCTGGTGTCATATCCAACGCACGCTGATAGGCGGCGAGGGATTGATCTAATCGCTCGGGGCGCAGGCGGTCCACCGCACCGATGGCTGCATTGGCTTCCGAGCTGCTTGGCGCGAGTTGGAACGCGCGGACGGCGGCTGCCTCGGCTGCGCGAAAGTCCCGTGGCGGATCGACGCTATGCCGGTAGTGGACAAGGTTTGCATTGGTGAAGGCCAGACCCACCCATGCTCCGACAAGGTCCGGGTCGATCGCCGTCGCGCGCTGGTAAAGGTCGCGCTGTCCGCGCCAGGCGGCCGGGCTCGCCTCGCTCCGGTACCAATGGTTCGCCCGTTCCGTGAGGTGTCGGGCCTCTGCGCGCGGTACGGGATGGGGCGGCCTCGTGATCTGCCAGACACTCAGGCCCAGCACGATCGTGATCGCGGCCGCGGGCATTGCCATCTGCCGCCAGCGGCGGGCCGGGTCAGCCGCTCCCGCGCTTGGCGCGGCCTCAGCATCTCCGGCTTCGCTATCGGGCGGGACGGCTCCCTCCCCGTGCAGGTCGAGCATGTATCCGCGGCGCGGCAGCGTCCTGACCATGCCGAAGCCGTCGGCGCCGAACGCGGCGCGCAATTCCCGAATGCACTGGGTGAGGCTTTCGTCCCCGACGGTGACATTCGGCCAGACGGCGGCGATCAGCGATTCACGCGTCACGATCTGTCCGCGGTGGGCCAGCAACTCGCTCAGGACGGCAAATGTCTTTGGCCGGAGGGTGACCTCGCGCTGATCCGGCCCGACCACCGCGCAACGCGATGAGTTGAGCGTGAACCGCCCGAAGCTCTCGGTCGTCGCCGAGTTTCGTGCACCGTCCATGCGCTCCGGCTCCTGTGCGCAAGGGGATCAGGTCATCTCCAGCGGCTGTGCCGCCCAGGTTTCAGATCGGTGTCACCTCGATTTAACACGGACTTCATAACGCCATCAGGACATTGCTGCGGCTGCGAGCGTTTATTCGGGACTGTGAAACCATAGCGAGAGTCCGATGCCGATGTCTCGCGTGTCGTTGACCCGACGTTGCACCCGGCCCGCAAGGTTTCGCGACCTTGCCGGCGACCAGCGCCCCCAATCGTTTCCCTCTGGCTGCCCTGAACCCGCCGATCACAACAGGAGGCCTGTGATGATCCGACGTCCGGCATTCGCCGCGCTGGCGGCGCTCGCCCTCTACAGCGCCGTGCCTGCTGGCGCGGGTGAATACACGACCTTCCAGCCGCTTTGGATCAGGTCCGCGGCCGCTCCCGACCGCCCGGCCTGCGGCAGCGTCGCCCTGCTGAACTTGCCTATGGGCTGGCGGTCCGGTGACGCGGCGGTCGTGCTTCTGACCACGACACCCGTGCCAGGAGGTCTGCGCGACCCGCTCATCGCCGCCCTCCTCGATGAACGGACGGCCGTGCTGGAGATGGTGTCTGGTCCTGGCCGCAGCTGCGCGATCGATGGATCCGAAGATTCCGCCCGCCACATGCCTGCCGACCCGATTTCGGAGCTGCTTGGTGCCCTGATCGCGGTCACACGGGACGCCGGTGCCGGCATGGTGGTTGCCATTGGCTACGGGCCGGGCGCCGCCGTCGCGCTCGATGCGGTCCGCGAAGACATCGCCGCACAGCATGTCGGCTCGCACGCAGCGCGCTTCGCTGCAGCGGCCGCCCTCGCCGACGGCCCGTCCCGCTTTGCCCGCGGTGAGGTGCAGCAGGTGGATCAGCAGGCTCTCGCTCGCTTCGGACTGCTCTGCCAGGCCCTGAGCCAAGTGGTGGGCGGCCTTGGTGCAGCAATGCGTGACGCCCATGGGGATCTGGCCAGCGGTTGTCGAACGACCCTGGCTTCAACGGAGCCATCCCAGTCCGGTCATTCGCCCATCCTGACGGAGAAAGCGCCGTGAGCAGCACCACCTATTTCCGCCAACCCCGCCAGTCCAACGCCGTCGTGCCGGCCCTCGTGTCGTTGGCGGGGTTGGGAACCTTCGTGGCCGTCGGCCTGTTGTGGATGCTTATCGGCGCGCAAGTGCTGCCGCTCAGCGGGGCGACGGCGCCTCACGAGCCGCATGATCCCTTTGGTGGGTTGTTCTGGTACTCCGCCTAGGAATCCGAGGCTTGGGGCCTGAACTCTGCTCAGTGCCGGTCGAGCACTGTGGCTGCGTCCTCGTTGCGGGGGCGCAGTCGTGTCGCGAAGGCCATCAAGGGCAGGCGTGGAGTTCGAAGATTGGGGTCGGCTGCGGTCAGAACTCCACCGCATCACCTGGCAGCCTGGAAACTCCAACGCACGGTGGTCGCTGTGTCCGCTTTGAGGAGGTCCGACCAACTGCCTAAGCGTCCGAGATGGGCGCAAAGCAGTCGTTCAGGACTTGAATCCAGATGCCGATTCATTGAGACGCATGCAGCTCCCGCTTCATCGGAAACGGCCCCATCAGCGCCGCCTTCTGCCTCTGCCGGAGGTCCCGACGATGGAGGAGGCTGGGCTGCCCGGCTACGAGGCTAATGCCTGGATGGGCTACCGCGCGCCCGCCGGCACACCGATCGAGATCCGCCGCCGCCTCGCGACCGAGATCGACCGCATCGTGAAGTCCCCTGCCATCCAGGAACGGCTGCTGTCCTGGGGCTCGGAACCGCCCGGCGGTACGCCGGAGGAGATGGACCGCATGCTCGCCGAGGATCGCGAGCGTTGGGGCCGCGTCGTGCAGATGGCGGGGATCGAGAAGGAATAGCCGGCCGCTCGTTATGCCTGCCCGTGCGGCAGGTCACGCCGGGTTGAGTGCGGCGCCTGGACGGTTGCATCGTTTCGGATGAGGGTTTCTGTCGCGACGATACCAGCCGCGCCCCGGCGGCCTTGTCGGCGCGCGGGAGGTGTTCGTCATGGTGATCCGGGTCGGAGGCGCCGGCGGCGATACGCTGGTCGGCACGTCGGACGCCGACATTCTGCAGGGCGGCGAGGGCGGCGATCTGCTGATCGGCGGCATCGGCCAGGACATCCTGGCCGGCGAGGAGGGCAACGACACGCTCGAAGGCGGCCGCGGCGCCGATCGCCTGAATGGCGGAGCAGGGGCCGACCGCTTCCGCTACGCCGCGGCACTCGACCTCGCAGGCGATACCATCATCGGCTTCGCGTCGCAGGACACCATCGACCTCTCGTCGAGCGGCCTTACCTATGCCGCCACCGGTTTCAGCGGGGCAGGCAATGAGTTCATGCTGGTGCGCGACGCGACGCGCGCGACGCTTTGGACCATCCTGGTGGATCGTGATGGTGACGGCGTCGGGGACATCGCCGCCACGGTGAACCTGGCCGTCACTGGCGGCGGCCTGGGCGTCCTGGACGTCACCGCGCCGGGCATCGTCCAGGTGTTGAAGGGAGAGTTCCTGGAGGGCGACGGCGGCGACAACACGCTCCTCGGCACCAGCCGCGCTGACATCATCCAGGGTGGTGACGGGGCGGACAGCCTGCTCGGCGACGCAGGCAACGACGACCTGCTCGGCGACGCCGGGAACGACGTGTTGGTTGGTGGCGGCGGGTCGGATGAGCTGACCGGCGGCACCGGCGCCGACCGCTTCACCTGGCGCAGCCACCTTGATTTCGGCGATGAGCGCATTGGCGACTTCGGCGTCGGCGACCGCATCGTCCTTTCCGCACTGACGAACCTGCGATTCATCGGTACGGCAGAGTTCGGTGGGCGCCCCGGTGAGATGCGCATGATCCCCGCGGCAGGTTCGCTCGCAAGCGACCTCGTACTGGAATTCGACTTCGACGGGGATGCTCTCGCCGATGGGGTCATCACCCTCGATTCTGTCAGCGCGATCGAACCGGTCGTGGATGGCTGGCGCGTCTTTCAGCGCGTGACCAACATGCGCCGCATCGGCACCGACGATGCCGACCTGATCGTCACGCGTGGCGGCCGGGACACCATCGCCGGCGACGAAGGCAACGACAGCGTGGGTGCCGGCGCCGGCAGGGATTTGCTGGCCGGGGAGGGCGGCAACGACAGCCTCGATGGCGGGGCGGATGCGGACCGCCTCGATGGTGGCGAAGGAAACGACACGCTTGTGGGTGGTGGCGGTGTCGATACGCTGGTTGGCGGCACAGGCTTCGACACCTTTCGCTACGTCTCGCTGGTGGACCTGCTGAACGACGATCCTTCGCTGAGGGAGCTGATCGAAGGTGCGTTGCGCGGCGATCGACTTGACTTCTCCGACATCCCTGGGCTGACCTGGATCGGCAGCGATGAGTTCGGCGACGGCATCGGCGTCGAACTGCGCCAGGCCTCGGCCCTCGAAATTCGGCTGCGCGTCACGGCGGCGGATGGCACGCAGGAGTTCGGGGGTATCGTCTTCGACACCCCGGTGGCGCTCGCGCAGACCGCGCCGGGCTCGCGGGTGCTGCGCGTGACCGCGCCCTTCGACACGGTGCTCAGCGCCGGGGCCGACACCTTCGTCGGCGGCGAGACCAATGAGACGGTGCGCGGCGCCGGCGGCAACGATTCGATCCTCGGCAATGCCGGCGACGACAGCCTGCTCGGGGGTACCGGCGCCGACACGCTGTTGGGCGGGGCCGGCAACGACGTGCTCCAAGGTGGTCTTGGCGCCGATCTGCTGCGGGCCAACGACACACTGGACGAAGGTGGGGAGCTGGATGTCTACGTCTTCGCGTCGCTGGCCGAGCTCGGGCTTGGGGCAGCGGCGGATGTGATCGTCGGCGGCATCGCTGGCGACCTGATCAGCTTCAGCCTGATCGACTGGAGCGACGATCCCGGCGACCAAGCCTTCACGCTGGTCACGGATTTCACTGCCGCGGGCCAGATCCGCTACACGCGCGGCAGCGGACTGAACGCCGGCAGGATCCAGTTGAACACCGATGACGACCTCGACGCCGACTATGAAGTGCTGGGCGCCCTTGGGACGTTCTTCGCTTTGACGGATGAGCAGATCCTGCTTTGAGAGGGCGCACCTCTACCTGGCCGCCCGCTCCAGGACACTGACGCGGGTGGCTGAGTTGAGGGCGCGGGCCGGTGCCGGACTTCAGAATGCGCCAATCGGCGCAGTCTCAAAGGGTCCTGGAGGCGGCGACGTCGTCAGCGCGAGCCGAAAACTGCGGCGTTGTCGGCCCCGAGCCGCGGTGCGCCGCCCTGCATGCGCGGCCGCTGCCCGACGAAGGATAGCGGCATTGCGACAAGGGAGAAATCCTCACCCGGCACCGGCTGCACCATGCCCATCGCTTTCACCTGAAGCTCGTCCAGCACCTCGGGGATCGAATTCACCGGCGCGCAGGGCACGCCGATGCGCTGCAGACGATCAAGCCATTCGGCTCGTTTCACCCCGCGCATGAGCGTCGCGATCATCGGCAGCAACGTGCCCTCGTTGAGCGGCTGACCCGCCCCCTATCGGGGATCCACGGGCTAAGAGAGAGCTGGCCAATGTGATCTGGCCTGGCCGTATGGCCCTGCCGGGGTGGAGCGTAGGCAGGGCCAGACGGCCACGGCAACGCCGCTTCCGGCGCCGCAGGCCGATATCCCAGCCGCTGTGCGGTCTGATCGTATTGTAGTGCCGCCGCCAGCGCTCGATCTTCGCCATCGCAGCCTCCCACCAAGGAGGACAGTCGCATGCACCGTGGCGCGCGTGTGTCCGCTTTGGGTGGACTCGGAATATGCGGTTGAATGGCAGAAATGGGCGCGAACCCGACCTTGCCCTCCTATTGGCGGCTCCATTGCAGAGGAAACGGCCCTATCAGCCCAGGCAGAGTCATCCCCTCCGGCTGCCGCCCATCCAGGATTGCCTCCACGATGTCCGGCGCCAGCAGTGTCAGCCGCAGCACGCGCGGGACGTAGGAGGAGTTGATCTTCTCGGCCGCGGCGAGTTCGTTGATCGTCGCAAAGCGCCCTGTTGCCAGCATCCGCCGCCACCGGAAGGCACGTGCCATCGCCTTGTTGAGCGTAACGTCCTACCGGCGCGAGACGGAACGCGATCATCTCGCGGCAGCAGAGCAGCGACATCCAGTGCATGGCCCCGATCTCCGACTCACCATCAACGGGGCCATCGCCAAGTCCGACGCCAACACCGCCCGAATCGCCCTTCGCGTCACTCCGCGTGCGGGGCGAGCCTCGGCGTCACGTTTTCCCTGCGCCCGAAGATCAGTTGGTCAAGGCTGATGGGGCCGGGGCCAGCGAAGACGAAATAGAGGAAGGTGAAGCAGTACACGACGACGAGCGTGCCGCCGTTCACAGCGGGATAGAAGCCACGCGGCCAATGCGCGATCCAGAAAGCAAAGGCAACCTCACCGGCAGCGATGAACGCCGCCGGCCGCGCGAACACTCCGAGGACCAGCAACGTGCCGCAGACGACCTCGATGGTGCCGGCGAACCAGATCAAGGAAAGGAAGTCGGGGGAAGGGTTGCGCGTCGGCGGGAACTGAAAATGCTTCTGCATCCCGTGCTGCAAGTAGCAGAGCCCTACCATGATGCGGGTGATGCTGAGCATGTACTGAGTGCCGGGAAGTGGCTGTAGCATTGGCAACATCGTCTCTCTCCCATCCGAAGGGGCGACGCAGGTGTTGCGCCGCACGGGCGCGCCGCGGCGCGCCCTTACCGCCGCAGCCGGCGAGCGGACTGCGCCGCCGCCCGGTCGATCGCAAGCCCGATGAGGCAGGCGCTGAGCCGCACGTCGCTGGTCGCCCGAGCCAATGCCTCGCACATTAGCCGCGCGCGCAGCTCCCATGCCTGGCCCTCCGGCGGGGTACCGATGGCGTAGACTGACGGCCCGCCGCCGCCGAGCGCGATGGCCGCGGCCAGGCGCGGGCCGTCCGGGCCGAGGTATCGGCTCGCCACTTCCTCCCACGTCGCCGCCAGCACGGCGGGTCCGGCTTCACCGATGCCGATGGCGACGATCGGCCCGGCGCTGACGTCCATCCGAAGCGCGCGGACCGCCCCCAGAACCTCCGCCACCGGTTCTGCGGGCGGCGCCTGGCATCCTTCAATCGGCCGGAACGGCACTTCCAGCACAGCGGCGAGTTCTGGGATCAGGGCCCTGACGATCGGTGGGATGGTGGCCTCGTCATCCCGAGCGACGAAGACGGCCGCGGCGGCGTCGGCGATCATCCAGTCGCGCGGCAGGTTCAGCACCAGCAACCGCGCGCAGGGGGGTGGTGCGCCGGCTTCGCTCGCCGGCCGCACCCAGAGCAGATCGAGACTCGCGTACGGTTCGTTCGCCGCGGCCGGGGTCAGTGCGGCGAGGGTTAGGGCCAACCCTGCGGCTAGCAGCCTGGAAATGCTGCGCATAGGAGCCTCCGCGAAATCGTGAGTCCCCGGTCAGCCTACTCCTGCACGCACCGCGATAGCGTAATGTTTTGCTTGGTCCGCCCCTTTGTCGCGGCAGCGTTGCGCGGGCCTGATATTTCCTTCCTGGCGCCTAGGCGGCGCTGCTGCTCCCAGGTGTGGTCTTACGGGCGCATTGCCTGTCGCGCTGTTGCCGCGCGCGGGATCCAGCCCGATGCCTTGCGAGCGACCCTGCCTGACGTTGCCGTGGGTCGCGGCCGCCAACCGGCAGTCCGCTGCACCGCTGCGCGCGGGGAGGGAGGCAGCACGGAGAACCGGGGACCCTGACGCCCGCCTCGAGCCCCGCGAAGAAGACCCTCTCCCTCGCCATGCTCGGCTGCAGTCTCGTTCATTCCGCGCCACGACCGACGCAAAGCGCTAAACCTTGGTCCATCCAACACGCTGGGGAGGTCTCCATCAACTGCGGCAGCGTCATCTCCCCCGGCCGCCGTCCGTCCAGGATCGCCTCAACGATGTCCGGTGCCAGTAGCGTCAGCCGCAGCACCCTCGAGACATAGGACGAGTTGATCTTCTCGGCCGCCGCCAGTTCGTTGATGGTGGAGAAGCGGCCCGTCTCCAGCATCCGCCGCCACCGGAACGCCCGCGCCACGGCCTTGATGAGCGTGATGTCCTGCCGGCGCTCCAGTGCCAGCACGCCCGGCGTGACCATCGCCTTCCGCCCGCCGCGCGGCTTCACCCGGAGCGGGATGACCACCGTGAGGGTCTGCGCCGCCTCGCTCACGCCGCAGCCCTCCTGGCTTCGGGCGGTTGGGCGGCGAGGTCACGCACCAGGCTGCTGAGCCCGTCGAGGCGCAGCCGCACCGCGGCGCCCTCGGTCCGGACGTCGACCCGGTCGACCAGCAGCCGCACAATGCGCGCCCGCTCGGCGGGGAAGAGCTCGTCCCACAGCGGCTCGATCCGCTCCAGTGCCAGAAGCACCTCCTGCTCGGTGACGTCCGACGCCGTCGCGCGTGCCGCCCGCCAGGTCCCGACCACCATCTCGGGCTGGCGCAGCAGCGCCCGAACCTGGGCGACCACCGCTGCCTCGATCTCGTCGGCCGGCACCCGCGGGATGTCCGGCCGCTCCGTCGCGCCGCCCTTCAGCACGGACTGGCTGACATAGTAGCGGTACAACGACCGTTGGTCGGTGGTGAACATGCTTTGAGTATGACGCCGCGCCGGTGTTCGAGGTCAAATTCAGCACCCCGGGGTGCGGGCCGGATACGGCTCGAGACGCGGGCGTTGAAGGCGGCGCGCTGCCGCGACGCAGGCAGGAGCCCGACTCCACCGCCTGGTCCGTCGCGCTCCCTCTGACAGCAGAATTTCCGGTTTGACCCGATTGACGGGGGCTTGAACGGCAGCGGGCCGGCACCCAAAACCAATCGCCGTCGGGGGCCCTGAGTGGACCCGGCGTCCGGCACCGGCCTTGGTGCCATTGACGATCCATGTTGCTTCGTAAGGAGGATATGGCGATGAGGCAGAACTATGATTTTGGCCCGCTGTTTCGCTCGACCGTAGGCTTCGACCGGGTGTTTGATCTGCTACAGAACGCCACGCGGGCCGACCAGTTGGAGAACTACCCCCCTACGACATCGAGCGCACAGGCGACGACTCGTACCGGGTCACCCTGGCTGTCGCAGGGTTTGCAGCAGATGAACTGTCAGTAACATCCGAGCGCAATCTCCTGTTCATCAGCGGAGAGCGCCGCGAGCCCGATAACCGGCAGCGGGAATTCCTGCACCGCGGCATTGGCGCCCGCGCCTTCGAACGTCGGTTCCAGATCGCGGACTACGTGAAGGTCCAGGCTGCCACCTTCGCCGACGGGCTGCTGTCGATCGACCTCGTGCGCGAGATTCCCGAGGCGATGCGGCCACGTCGCGCAGGTGATGCGCTTCGGCCAGGTCATCGCCGTTGGTCCCGATAATCCCGCGCGCACCCCGGCGGAGCTCATCGCCTGGTTCCAGGCTGATCCGGCACGGCGCAGCTTCGGCTCGCCCGGCATCGGCACGGGCGCGCATTTCGCTGGGCTGGAATTCGGCCGGCAGGGCGGCGTAGCGCTGGAGCATGTCGCCTATCGCGGCACGCCGGCGGCAATCCCCGACCTACAGACCGGGCGGCTCGGCATGTTCGTCGCCTCCTTCGGTGAGTTCCGCGAACATGCGCGCGACGGGCGGGTGCGCATCCTCGCCAGCACCGATGCCGAAAGCTCGGTGACCGCGCCCGATATTCCCACGCTGCGCGAGAGCGGCTTCGACATTGTGGCGCCCGGCTGGTTCGCGCTCTATGCGCCGGCCGGCACGCCGGATGCGGTGGTGACGCGGCTCGGCGGCGCAGATCGAGGGCGCCGTGATCAGCCAATTCCGCGCCCTGCTGCGTCAGCCCGAGATCGGTGGTCAGCACGTGGCTGGCGGCCCGTAAGGAGGCGCCGAACCTGACGGAGCGCGAGGTCCGCGACGCATTGCATCGGCTTGATCCACTGTGGGAGGAGTTGTTCCCTGCAGAGCGGGCAAGGAGCGTTCGGGTGCTGGTGGAGCGCGTGGTGGTCGGGCCCGCCGGCGCCGACATCCGGCTCCGCGTCGAGGGGCTGGCGGGCTTGGTCCGGGACCTGACCGCTATCCCGCCCGAAGCGCTGGAGGCCGCAGCATGAGCAACAACTTGCTGAGCCTGGCGGTGGGCCACGGGGACCCGAAAATCACTTCGCAAGGGTTCCCCGTCGCCCACTGCTCAACCCATCAGCCTTCGAGAATGAAGGTGACTTCCATGGTGACACGGAACTCGGAGATCTTGCCGTTCGTCACGCTCGCCTTTTGCTCGAGGACATGCAGGCCGGTGATGCCGCGCAGGGTCTTGCTGGCGCGTTCCAGACCTTCACGAACAGCTGCATCAAAGCTTTGGGAGGATGCCGCCGTGATCTTCGACACGCTTGCGACTGCCATGGTTGCCTCCTTTGGTTGCGCCGCTCTGCGCTATCCGAGCCGGCATGAACACCATAGGGGACAGCGCCGACAAACTGTGAGCGCGCAGCGGCCGAAACCGGGGCGCAGACAGACCATGCTTAGTCATTGGACTTCCTTGAAGCTCCGGGCGCAATGAGCCCCGCCACCAGCATCACGGTCCGCGTGCCGCTGAAGATCCGCCGGCGGCCGGGGCGGAAGACGGTCATGACGCCGGTGGCGAGTGAGGGTGGCGATGCTGCCATCCCGACGCGTGCCGACCCGGCACTGGTAAAGGCGCTGGCCAGGGCGTTCAGGTATCAGAAGCTACTCAACGAGGGTCGCTATGCGTCGATCACGGAGATGGCGACGGCGGAGCGGATCGAGCGGGGATATTTGGGCAGCCTGCTGCGGGTGACGCTGCTCGCGTCGGGCATCGTGGAGTCGATCCTCGATGGGCACGCGCCCGCCGAGGTCACGCTGCCGCGGCTGCTGGAGCCCTTCGCCCTGGAATGGGATTGCCAGCCGGTCCTCGGGGCAGACGAGTCCGGCCGAGGAATGCGCCTGAACGTCGCGGCCCCTGCCTGAGTGCCCCTTTCAATGCCGCTATCACGTGAGCTCTCGTACGTCGGTTAGCCGCCCGGTCACCGCGGCTGCCGCTGCTGTTCCGGGGGAGACGAGGTGTGTGCGTGCGCCTAACCCCTGTCGCCCCTCAAAGTTCCGGTTCGACGTGCTTGCGCAACGCTGCCCTCGCGCCACCCGGTCTGTGTTCATGGCGATGCACATCGAGCACCCGGGTTCGCGCCACTCAAAGCCGGCCTCCGTCAGGATGCGGTCGAGCCCCTCCTGCTCCGCCTGCCGCTTGACCGTTCCGGATCCTGGCACGACCAACGCCCGCACGCCTGGCGCCACCCGGCGTCCCTTGGCCACCACCGCGGCCTCCCAGATGTCCTCGACCCGACCGTTCGCACAGGACCCGACGAACACGACGTCCACCGCTAAGTCGGTCATTCGCTGGCCCGGCACCAGGCCCATGTACTCCAGCATCCGCCGGTGCTGGGTGCGCGCGGCCGCGTCGGGCAGGTCCGACGGGTTGGGCACTTTGCCCGTGATAGGGATGACGGTGTCCGGGCTGGTGCCCCAGGTGACCATCGGGGCGAGGCGGGAGGCATCCAGCGCAACTACCCGGTCGAATGTCGCGTCCGGATCAGAACGCAGGGTGCGCCAGGCGGCTACCGCGAGGTCGAGGGCCGCACCCGCGGGCGCGCGCTCACGGCCCCGTAGGTAGCTGAAAGTCACCTCGTCGGGTGCGACGAGCGCGGTCCGCGCGCCCGCCTCGACCGCCAAGTTGCACAGCGTCATCCGCCCTGAAATGGCAAGGGCCCGCACGGTCGGGCCGCGGAACTCGACCGCGTGACCGGTAGCACCCCCGGCACCGAGCACTCCGATCACAGCGAGCGCGAGGTCCTTGGTAGAGGTGCCGGGGGGCAGGACACCGGTAATTTCGATCGCCATCGCCCGCGGCTTGGCCAGCAGCAGAGTTTGGGTGGCCAGTACCTGCTCGACCTCGCTAGCGCCAACGCCAAGGGCCAGCGCACACAGCGCGCCGTGCGTTGAGGCATGTGAGTCGCCGCTGGCGATCGTCATTCCCGGGAGAGAGAGTCCGAGTTCCGGCCCGACCACGTGGACAATGCCCTGGCGCGGGTCGCCGAGCGGGATGTGGGGAATGCCGTGCGCGCGAGCGTCGGCCTCGAGCGTTTCGACGAGCAGCCGGGCCGCCGCGTCGGGCACGCGGCCGCCGCGTCGCGAAGTGGGAACCGCATGGTCGGGTACGGCGAAGGTAGCATTCGGTCGGCGCACCGCACGCCCCGCGTGGCGCAGGGCTGCGAAGGCCTGCGGGCTGTGCAGATCGTCGAGGAGGTGCAGGTCCATGTAAAGCAAGTCGGCACCGTCGAGGTGCGCCACGACGTGTGCGTCCCATAGCTTGTCGAGCAAGGTGCGCGCCTGGGGCAAGTCCGTCGGTCCCTTGAGCTAAGGAAGCAGGGCTCAACCCTAGCAGACGGTCTGGCGCCGGCGTCGATGAAGGCTGAGGCCGCGACATCGGGCGCTCAGGTATCAGCGGCTGCTGGACGAGGGACGGTACTCGTTGATCAGTGAGATGGCGGCGGCGGAGAATATCGAGCGGGGATACCTTGGTAACCTAATGCGGTTGACGTTGCTCGCTCCTGCAGTGATGGAGGAACTGATGGCTGGAAGGAGACGCTCCACCCAGGGGCTACCCGCACTGCTTCAGCCATTCTCGGAAATCTGGGAACGACAGCAGGAGCTTATGAAGCACCGATAGCGCTGACTCGCTATCGGATTTCAATCTTCGAAGTTATGTACACGCCCAGGCACATCGCCTCGTCACGACGGTGCGCCAATGGTGCCAGCAGCAGCGGCGCATTTCACGTCCCTAGTATTTGCGGCGAGGAGAGATGAGATCGGTGGCGGTTGTAGATCGGCTAGGCTGACTTCTGGATGACCCCTGACTGCGTCAATTTGAACGTCCCTGTCGTCCCATGCCGCAAAGCACGCTGCGGGCTGCGCAATCTGGGCGGGCGAGGGCGCGCGATACATCGTTGCGCTGAGCGCTATCTTCGAGAAGGTCGGCACGTGCGTCCGAGCACGAGGCCGGCCGCCGCGACAGCTGAGGTTAGCATTGTGCCCCAGGCTAGATCGACGACCGTTACGACTGCCGGCCAATCGCGCAACGTCGCCTGGTTGGTGAGATCATAGGTGCCATAGGCGCACAGGCCGAAGACAGCCCCCCGCCATGCCGCGCCCTGCCAGCGCTCCGCCGGCCGCTGGGCGAGGAGCAGGATGCCGAGCAGGTAGAGCAGGTAGAAGGCGATCGCCGGCGCCAACAGGAACCCGTCTTCCCGCATGAGGTGGCCGATCCGGGCACGGTACAGCGGCTCGCCCGCCAGAGTCAGCCAGACGGAATCGCTCACCAGCATCACCAAGGCACTGGCAAGGTAGACGCGCAGAAGCCGGTACATCGGATCAGGTGCTCTCGTAGTGGATGGCGGATCCGTCTTCGCCCCGGAAGCGCAGGCCAAGCCAGGCGGGCGTCTCATCGTACCAAGTCTCCAGGTCGACATCGCCGCTGAGCACGAAGCGCGTGCCGCGCCGCTGTGGCGCCCAGGGAAGCGGCCCGGCGCCGTGCGGTGTCACCGTCGGGCGCATCACCAGCCCGGTCTGGGTGTTGATGAAGGGACCGTCCAGCATGTGCCGATTCCAATGCGTCGCGGGCACCGCACCGGGCGGCGCCACGTAACGGCCGGCCCGATTGCTCTCCACCGCCAGAACGTTGCCCTGGCGTCGCATCGCGATGGTGCTGACGCTGCCATCGTCGTTGGTCTCGGCCTCACAGGCGACGACCTCCCCGCCGTCCCACGTCTCGATGGCCCGGTGGCGGTAGCGATAGAACGCGATCGGGCCGAAGCCCACGGCGAGGTCCACCGCGATGCGCACGACCACGCGGGCGCCCTCGCCCTCGAAGGTCAGGACATGCTGGCCGATCGCGCTGCCCTGCCGGATCACCCGGAAGCCGAGCCTCCGGGCGGGGGGAATCGGCAGGGCCGCGAGGGCAGGAGCCGTCGGCAGCGCGGCGGCGCTCGCCAGCACCGCGCGGCGCGACATCATGCTGTATCCTCTGCGCGCCGCAGCCGATAGAAGCCGACATCGATCGCGCCCGCGCGGAACCCTCCCTCGCAATAGGCGAGGTAGTAGCGCCACAGCCGCCGGAACCGCTCATCGAGGCCGCATCGCTCCACCACCCGCTGGGCCTGCTGGAACCGAAGGTGCCAGTCGGCCAGCGTGCGGACGTAGCTCGCGCCGAAGCGTTCCTGGTGATCGAGCCGCAGCCCCGCCACCGCCGCCTGTTCGCCGATGATGCGCGGCGTGGGCAGCATGCCGCCGGGGAAGATGTGGCGCTGGATGAAATCGGCGCTGCGACGATAGGTCGCATAGCGCTCCTCGGCGATGGTGATCACCTGCAGCACGGCAACGCCACTGGGCGCGAGGCGGTCGCGCAGCGTCCGGAAGAAGGTCGGCCAATAGGCCTCGCCCACGGCCTCCAGCATCTCGATCGAGACGATTCGGTCGAAGCGCCCGGTCACGTCGCGGTAGTCCTGCAGCCGCAGCGCGGCCCGCTGCGTGAGCCCTTCGCGTGCAAGCAGATCCTGCGCCCAGGCAAGCTGCGAGGGGGACAGCGTGATGCCGGTGAAGGCCCCATCATGCGCGGCCAGGATGCGCGCCGCGAGGCCGCCCCAGCCGATGCCGATCTCGAGCACACTGTCGCCGGCGCGCAGGTTCATCAGCGCGATGGCCCGGTCCTGCTTGGCCGCCTGCGCCTCGTCGAGCGTCGTTCCTGGCGCGGCGTAGAGGCCCGCGGAATAGGACATCCCCGCATCAAGCCAGGCGGAGAAGAAGTCGTTGCCGAGGTCGTAGTGGGCGATGATGTTGCGGGCGCTGCCCGTGCGCGTATTGGCGCGGCGCAGATGCGCGAGGCGGTTGGACATCCGCGACAGCAGCATGCCGGCGGCCCTTCGCTCCAGCTCGGGGCCATTGGCCGCCGCCAGTTCCACCACGGTCGCGAGGTCGGGGCTCGACCAGTCGCCGTCGCCATAGGCCTCGGCGAAGGCGATGTCGCCGCCGAGCGCGAGGCGGCGCAGCGCACGCCAGCGATGCAGCACGATGCTCGCCTCCGGCCCCGGCAGCGGCGCGCGATGAGCGATGCGCAACCCGTCTGGCGTCGTCACCTCGAGGCTGCCGCGTTCGAGCCCGGCCATCACGCGGCGCAACGGCATGGCGCGCAGCCCCGCGAGGCTGGCGATCGGCGCGCTGCGGCGCGGGATGGGCAAGGCCTGGCTCATCGGCTGTGTTCCTGGCTGGAAATGGTCACGGGCGCAGCGGGCATCGCCGGTCGCGGCCGAAGCCGCAGGCCCTTCCGCCACAGCTTCAGCGCCTCCCAGTGAATGCCGCCGAGCACGCGTGCGGCGAGCAGCGGATGGGCCACGAAGGCCGCGAGCAGTCCCGCATCGGTGAGGTCCTTTCGTCGCCCTGTGAAGGCGGCGACGAGCAGCGGCCCCGCGGCATCATGCGCATCGACGCCAAGGCTCATCGTCTTGCCCGGCAGCGTCAGGCGAAAGCTGTAGGTCAGGCCCATCTCCATGAAGGGGGAGACGTGGAAGCGCTTGTCGCAGCGCTGCCGCAGCGCGCCGTCGACCGGATGCGTCACCGGGATCAGATAGGAATGGCGCTGCCCGAAGGTGTTATTCACCTCGTAAAGCATGGCCTGCAGCGCGCCGCTGGCCGCGTGGCAGAAGTAGACGGTCAGCGGATTGAACACCATGCCGAGCACGCGCGGCATGCACAGCACGCGGATGCGCCCGCCCGCGGGGTCGATGCCGGCCTGGCGCAGCAGGGCCTCGACCTGCGCGCGCAGCGGGGTCGCGCTGCCGTCGCCGTGGTCCGCCTCGTGGAAGGAGAACAGCCCCCGTCCGTTGTGCCCGAACAGCCTCAGGCGCCGGCCGAGCGCCGGCAGCTCATCGAGGTCGAGCAGGATGTTCAGCATCCGATAGCGCAGCCGGTGCCGCACCGGCCGCAGCCGGGCATGCATGACGGCGCCGGCGTAGAGCGCGGAGTGCGTCATGCGATGGCGTGGCCCATCGGCACGGGCGCGTGGATGCGCGAGGATCCGGCTGGCACCGACCACGGGCGGCGTACGCCGCCCAGCTGCTCCGCGACGGCGAGACCGGCCTGCAGCCCGTCCTCATGGAAGCCCGCACCGAACCAGGCGCCGCAATACCAGGTGCGGCGGGTGCCCTGCAGCGTCCAGAGCCCGCGTTGCGCGCGGATCGCGGCGGCGTCGAACTGCGGATGGGCGAAGGATTCCTCATGCAGGATCTCCGCAGGCTCCTCCGGCGGGTTCAGCGTCACGAACAGCGGGCCGGCCGCTGTCGGCAGGCTCTGCAGGCGGTCCATCCAATAGGTCACGCACAGCGCGCCGTCGGCACGGCCCAGGTAGCTCCAGCTTGCCCAGGCGGCGCGCCGGCGCGGCATGAAGCGGGGGTCGCGATGCAGCACCGCGCGGTTGGGCGCCGTGCGCAACGCGCCGAGCAGGGCGGCCTCGCTGCCGGATGGATCCTCGAGCAGCGCGAGGGCCTGCGGCGCATGGGTCGCGATCACCACCTCGTCGAACCGCTCCGTGCTGCCGTCGACGGCACGCACCAGCACGGCGTCCTCCTCCCGGCGGATCGCGGCAACGCCGCAGCCGAGGCGGATGCGGTCTGCGAAGGGCGCGGTGAGGCGCTGCACATAGGCGCGGCTGCCGCCCGTGACCGTGCGCCAGACCGGCCTGTCGCGCAGCGTCAGCAGGCCGTGGTTCTCGCAGAAGCGGATGAAGGCGGTGGCCGGATAGGCACCGACCTCCGCGGCCGGCGTGGACCAGATCGCCGCCGCCATGGGCAGGAGATGGTCCTGCACGAAGCCGGGGCCGTAGCCTTCCCGCGCCAGGTAGGCATCGAGGCTGGTGAGATCCCGCTCCAGCGCCGCCGCGTCACGCGGCGCGCTGCGGTAGAAGCGCAGAAGATCGCGCAGCATGGACCAGAAGCGGGGCCGCAGCGCATTGGCCGGCTGCGCCAGCAGCCCGCGCAGGTCGGTGCCCGCATATTCCAGTCGGCCGCCGTCGAGGGAGACGGCGAAGGACATGTCGGAGGCCTGGGTCTCGACGCCGATGTGGCGGAACAGCGCGACGAGGTTCGGATAGGTCGCCTCGTTGAACACGATGAAGCCCATGTCGACGGGAATGCCGCCGACATCGACCGTGCGGCTGTGGCCGCCAGGGCGGGCGGCGCGTTCATACACGGTGACGTCGTGGGCCCGGGACAGCAGCCATGCCGCCGACAGGCCGGAAATCCCGGTGCCGATCACCGCCACCCGTTTGCGCCTGTCCCGTGTCATGGGTCGATCCCGGTTCCCGCTGCGTGCCTGTTGCCAATGGAAACGCTTGGAGGCTGATGTTGGATCACCCGAAGATCGATGTGATCCGAATGCCGTCCGCCTTCGTTCCAGGGAGTGATGATTGACCTGTTGCAACATCATGGTCGGGGTCCGCGCCGCCCGGGGCCTGTTCCGATGACGGAGGGCCCGGCGATGGGAGCGACGTCGCCCCCGGACGGCGCCGCGCTGCTCACGGCCATCGCCGCGCGTGGCGATCGGGAGGCCTTTGCCGCGCTGTTCGGGTTCTATGCCCCGCGGGTGAAGGGGTATCTCCTGCGCCTCGGCCTGCCGGATGCGCGGGCGGAGGAACTGGCGCAGGAGACGCTGCTGACCGCCTGGCGTCGGGCCGACCAGTTCGATCCGGCGCTCGGCAGCGTCTCGGCCTGGATCTTCACCATCGCGCGGAACCTGCGCATCGACGCGGTGCGACGGGACCGCCTCGCGCCGCGGCTCGAGCTCATGGCCGAGGAGCCCGATCCGCCCCCGCCGGCCGACCGGATCATCGAATCCGACCAGCACGCCGCGCGGCTGCGCGAGGCGCTGGCAACCCTTCCGGCCGAGCAGGCCGAGGTGATCCGCCTTTCCTTCTTCGACGACCGGCCGCATGCGGAGATCGAGCGCACGCTCGGCATTCCGCTCGGCACGGTGAAATCGCGACTGCGCCTCGCCATGGCGCGGCTGCGGTCCCTGCTGGACGACCTGCGATGATCCGCCGCCACCCTTCCGAGGCGATGCTCGTGGCCTATGCCGCCGGCAGCCTGCCTGCACCGCACAGCATCGTCATCCGGACACACCTGGCGCTGTGCGGCGAGTGCCGCGGCGCGGTGCGCCTGGCCACCGCCCTCGGCGGGGCGATGCTCGAGGATGCGCCGCCGGCGACGATGGCGGCGGATTCGCTGTCGCGCATCGTCGGGCGGCTCGGCGAGCCGGCGCGCGCCGCGCCATCCGCGCGCGTGCCCGTCACGGTGGAGGATTTCGCGACCGGCCGCTGGTGGTGGCTCGGCCCCGGCATCCGGCTGATGCCGCTGATCCGGCGCGACCGGCAGGATGCGCGGCTCGACCTGATCCGCGTGGCACCCGGCATCGCCCTTCCGGGCCATGGCCATACCGGTGAGGAGATCGCCTGCGTGCTTCAGGGCGCTTTCGGCGACGAGACCGGCGAATACCACGCCGGCGACGTGGCCGAGGGCGACGAGGCGCTCGAGCACCAGCCGACCGCACTCGACGTCGGGCGGGAATGCGTCTGCCTGATCGCCACGACCGGGCGGCTGCGCGCGCATTCCTGGGTGGCGCGCATCGTGCAGCCGGTGTTCGGCATCTGAGCGTGGAGCGCAGGCCGATGCTCGCCGCCCTGGGTGCGCTGGCGGTCGCGGGATGTTCTCCCGTGACGGTGCTGAACGCGCTGGCGCCACGCGCGGATGTCCGCGAGGCCACCGGCCTCGCCTATGCCGAGGGCGCGCGGGGCGGCATCGACGTCTATGCGCCCGAGGGTGCGAGGGACGCGCCGGTGGTGCTGTTCCTCTATGGCGGATCCTGGGACAGCGGCGAGCGTGGCATGTACCGCTTCCTCGGCACCGCGCTCGCCGGCGACGGCGTGGTGTGCATGGTGCCCGACTACCGCGTCTGGCCGGATGTGCGCTTCCCGGCCTTCATGCACGACGCGGCGCGGGCTCTGGCCTGGGCGCGGGACAACGCCGCGGCCCATGGCGGCGATGGCCGGCGAATCGTCCTGATGGGCCATTCGGCCGGGGCGCAGATGGCGACGCTGCTGGCGCTCGACGGCGCCTATCTGGCGAGCCGGGGATTGCGGCCGGACGGCGCGCTGCGCGGCGTGATCGGCCTGGCCGGGCCCTATGACTTCCTGCCTCTTCGCGACCCGACATTGCAGGAGATCTTCGGGCCGGAGCGTGACTGGCCGGCCTCCCAGCCGGTGAACTTCGTCCATCCGGGCGCGCCGCGCATGCTGCTGGCGACCGGGGAGCAGGATTCGACGGTGCTGCCGCGCAACACCGCGCGGCTCGCCGCGCGGCTGCGTGCCACGGGCAACGACGTGCAGGCGGTGACCTATCCGGGCATCGGTCACCGGGAGATCCTCGGCGCCTTCGCCCCGGCGCTGCGCTTCCTGGCCCCCGTGCGGCAGGACGTGATGCGCTTCGTCGCGGAGGCGACGGCATGATCCTGCTCGTCGCCACGCTGTTTCTCTGCGCCGTCATGGCCGTGGCCTGGTGGGTGCAGCGCCGGCTTCGCAATGCCGGGTGGGTCGACGCCTTCTGGACCTTCGGCCTGGGGGCGGCGGGCATCGGCGTCGCGATCCTGGGCGGCATCGGGCCACGCCGATACCTCGTGGCCGCACTGGCCGGCACCTGGGCGATCCGGCTCGGCAGTCACATCATCGCGCGTTCCCGCGGCGCGCCGGAGGATTCGCGCTACGCGCATTTCCGGAAGGCATGGGGCGACGCCTTCGAGCCCCGCATGTTCGGCTTCCTGCAGATTCAGGCGGTGGCCGCAGCCTTGCTGCTCGTACCGATGCAGATCGCCGCGGCCTCACCGCGGGCCTTGGGTTGGCTGGACGTCGCAGCGGTGGCCGTCGCGCTGCTCGCCTTCGCGGGCGAAGGCCTGGCCGACCAGCAGCTGCAGGCCTTCCGTTCCGACCCGCGCCATCGCGGCCGTGTGTGCGACGCCGGGCTCTGGGCCTATTCGCGCCACCCGAACTACGTCTTCGAGTGGCTGCACTGGTGGGCCTATCCGCTGCTGGCCATCGGGGCCGGCTGGGCCTGGCTGGCGCTGATCGGGCCGGCCTTCATGTACTGGCTGCTGGTTCACGTCTCGGGCATCCCGCCCCTCGAGGCGCAGATGCTGCGCAGCCGCGGCGATGCCTATCGCTCCTATCAGCAGCGCGTCAGCGCGTTCCTGCCATTGCCGAAGGGATGGTCGTCATGAGCCTCGTCGCCGCCGCAGTCTCTGCCGCGGAACGCATGCCTTTGCCGGATGGCGTGGTTCGCGCCGGCATCTCCGCGCTGGTCGGGCGCACCGCGCGCCGCCTGCGCAACGCACCCGAGGGCACCGAGCGCGCCTTTGCCGAGTTGATGCGCACCCATCCGATCGCCTTGTTTCCGGTCGACGCGAACGCGCAGCACTATGAGGTGCCGCCGGGCTTCTTCGAGCAGGTCCTGGGGCCGCGCCTCAAATACTCCTGCTGCCTCTATCCCGATGCCGAGACCACGCTCGCGCAGGCCGAGGAGCTCGCGCTCGCCGAGACCGTGGCGCATGCCGACCTCGCCGACGGTCAGGACATCCTCGAACTGGGCTGCGGCTGGGGCTCCCTGACGCTCTGGATGGCCGAGCGCTTCCCGGCATCGCGCATCACGGCGGTCTCCAACTCCGCCCCGCAGCGTGAGTACATCGAGCACCAGGCGGCGCGGCGCGGATTGCTGAACGTCGAGGTCATCACCGCCGACATGAACCGCTTCGCGACGGAGAATCGCTTCGACCGCGTGGTCTCGGTCGAGATGTTCGAGCACATGTCGAATTGGCAGCAGCTCCTTGCCAACATCCATGGCTGGCTGCGGCCCGACGGCCGGCTCTTCCTGCACGTCTTCAGTCACGAGGCGACGCCGTATCGCTTCGACCACACCGATCGGGCGGACTGGATCGCGCAGCATTTCTTCACCGGCGGCATCATGCCGAGCCACAACCTGATCCGCCATGTCGCCGAGCCCTTCGCGGTCGAGGCCGAATGGCGCTGGTCCGGCACGCATTACGAGCGCACGGCCCTGGATTGGATCGCGCGCTTCGATGCGAATGCCGCGACGATCGAGGCGGTCCTGCGGGAGACCTATGGACAGGACTGGATGCTGTGGCGCCGGCGCTGGCGGTTGTTCTTCCTCGCCACGGCTGGATTGTTCGGGGCAAAGGGCGGCACGGAATGGGGCGTCAGCCACTACCGGCTGCGGCCAATGTGAGCCTCTCCGCGCGCCTGGGCGCCTACGTCGATCATCCCGATCCGGCGACACGGCTGGCGAACACCGTCGCGCTTTTGGCGGGATCGAACGGGCCCTTCTATCCGCTCTATGTCTGGTGCCTGGTACCGGAAGCGGGGCCGGCGGCGCTCGCGACTATGGCGGCGAGCCCATTCTTTTTCGCCTTGCCCTGGCTCTCCCGCCGCAGTTCGGCTGCGGCCCGCGCGGCGCTTCCCGGCGTAGGCATCGCGAATACCGTATGGACGGCGGCGCTGCTCGGCACCGGCACTGGTGTGGGCGCGTTTCTGTTTCCTTGCATGGTGCTGGCCACGCTGTGCTGGCGCGAGAAGCGAGTCACACTATTTCTCGTGGGCGCCGGGCTGGTGGTTCAGCAACTGCTGCTTCAATGGCCCTGGACTCCGATATCGGAGCTCGAAGCGGGCAGCCAGATAGCCTTGGTGTCCCTGAACAGCTTGAGCGTCGGGGCGCTTCTCGCGTTCATTGTGCTTAGGATGGCGTGCCTCCTGGCGGACGACGGTGCGCACAGATCGCCAGGTTGAAGTGCGTGGCGACGCGAGCCTCGGCGTCCATGGACGCCCAGCACAGCGTGGTGACGGCGCTACACCTTTGCTACGAAGCCTGCGGTCCGGTCAACAATTCGCTGCAATGCAAGATTCCTGGGGCAAAGCATTACTGAATTTCGGCGGCGCGTCTCGAAAAATATCACGAAAATTCAACCGTCTGAGCTTGAGAGTAAGATCGGTCTCCCCTCAAGGTTCGGAGACTCTCCGCTCTCCGCGGCCGGAATTTGCCGGTGGTTGCGTTCCCGAACCGTCAAGGCTCGCCCCCAAACCCTGGCCAAACCCGCGCCTCAGCGCGGTGCACCGTTCAGGAGAGACAGGTTGTGAGAGATACGAATGGAGCAGCGGTGGAAACCGAGAACGAAACTGTAGCTAACCTAGCGAAGGGCGCGCTCGCGGACGAGTATCAGCGCGATATCGTGGATGGCGCGGGACAGCAGGCGACCCCGAGGCGAAGAGGGACACAGCAAACGCCCTGGCGCCGGGGGGCGGACACCTTCAGTGCAGCGTCAGCTCTTGCTCCTCATCCGCCGTATCAAAGAGTTCCGCGGTATGCAGGAAGTGGGCGGCGACTTGCCGGAGCGCGTCCTGCTTGGTCTCCGCCGACGGATGCACGGGGCCTGCGTTGCCGTTGTCTTCGAGATCTTGGCACCAGGCGATGAAGCCGAATAGGAGGCCGTCGTAGATCTGCTCCCGCGTAAAGCCGCGCGCGATGAGGCGCGCAATCAGCCGTCCCATGCGCTGGGAGACGGCATAGGGATCATCTGAGCTTGCATTGTCCATATCGGGTGAACCTCTGAATGCGCGGAAACCGCTTGGATACCGAGCTGCGCGATTGCTTGCAGCCCCGTCCCAAGGCTTCAGCAGGTAGGGAAGTTTGGGATGGGACCCAGGCAAAGCTTCCGTTTGGACGTTTCACGCGTCGGCGAGCCCGATTTTCGGACACAGCTTTTTCAGTTGGTGGCTCGTCATACTGGCGGCCGTTGGAAACGATGAGCCGCGGGCGAGTTGCGGTTGGCAGCAACCGGGGGCGACCCGCCGTGCCTGGTCCGCAATTCGTGCCCCCACGGCTGCCTGGCGTAGCTACGCATCTGTCGAGATGCTCCGCCCCAAGCCTACAAAAAGAACAATTTGCGGAAATACCAAACAATATCATATAGTAATATAATATTAGTTCCGATATTGATAAATTATGTTGAAATATTGAGAAATATGACAATATTAACTGATGCGAGAAATCATCCCGCATCACCGTCCGTCATTGATACATCATTGACGCGTCAACAATCCCTTCAAGCTGGAGACCATCATGACCGAAGGCAATCATGCCTCCGGACCCGCAAACGCGCGTCCGGATGCCATCGAACTCTCCTTCATCCATGCCGACCTGGCCGCATCGATGGCGCGGGTCGGCATCCTCGTCCGCTTTGGTGCATCCGAGCAGTTGCATCTGCTCATCCATAAAGGAACGGCGCGAGACGTCGTGCTCGCCCGCTGGCAGCAGGCCAACGCGCTGCTGACGGCGGCGTTGGCTGAGTTGGAGACCGCGCATGCGAGGCTCGATGCCGCCGCGCGCCATGTCTTTCAGGCCGTCGCCGATGCCGACGATCGTGAGGAGGAAAAGGAGCGCGCTTGCGCCACCTGACTACAGGAGCCCCGCCCGGCACACCGGGCGGGGCTTCTTTCGTTTGGGCATCTGCGGTCTGTGACAATGTCTGTGACAGTGTCTGTGACAGACCTGTCACCGAGGTGGCTTGTTCAGGTGAGCCCCGACCATCGGGCAGCCATGAAAGTCTATGGTTGGGCTGCAAGCCCCGGAAATGCTCGATCAGCGGACACGCGCGGGATTGATCGTCGACTTTCGGGAGCAGGTTGCGGTGGCATCGGACGGCGCGTCGATGCGACGGCTGGCCCACGGTCTGCGGCTGCCTCGGCGGTCGCGGACCGGACCCTGCCCGCATGGTCGGCGAGAGACGGCAGCGTGCGAAGCAGCCCGGTACTGTGGGGATGGTGGCATATACCGGAAGGGCGCCGCGCAGGCTTGATGCCCAAGGCCACCCGGGGACGCAGGCAGTCCTCGTGAAGAAGCAAGCCTTCCGCGCCGCCGCCTCCTGAGCGGCACGGGCCCGCAGGCGACGGGCCGGCTCCGCCGGAACAAACGCCGAGGGAAGCGGGAACACTCGGCCAGCCGGCCGGGATGTTCCCGCTTGGCCCAAACGGCTCGGGGCCTCACCACCAGAACAGGCTGAGGGGTGAAGAGAGACAGGGACTGGCTGCGCCGGAACCACCTGACAGAAGCACTCATCACCTGACAGAATGAAGAGGCTGAGGTGCGAGGAACAACGGTGAAGTCTGCCGGCGGCGCGTCGAAACGAATTCGCATCAATTCGCGCCCGGCCTCTGCCGCGTCGGCCTCGGATCCGCAGACCAACACACTGCCGCATTTTGGCGAAATGGCTGCGCGTCATCTCGGTGTCGCAGCGGCGGGCTCCGCCTTGGAATCCATTAGTGCCATGGTCCGACGCTTGCGGGACGGCATCACTGCCGGCGACAAAGGATCCCAGGCCATCAGGACGCGC
Source organism: Roseomonas sp. SRI_022 (assembly GCF_057586215.1). NCBI lineage: Bacteria > Pseudomonadati > Pseudomonadota > Alphaproteobacteria > Acetobacterales > Roseomonadaceae > Roseomonas > Roseomonas sp. SRI_022. Next base: position 244,262 of record NZ_JBYCZL010000004.1, on the reverse strand, counting down.
CAGGCCGCCGCGGCTGCATCCGCATCTGCTGCGACCCACCTCCGCAAGCTCGACATCCTGACGGTTCTCGATGCGCTGGCAGCACCTGCGCCGGGCGAGCGGGAGGCCCCGTATCAGTCCTCGCTCATCGACTTCAGCAAGAAGGCGCTCAGCGAACGGTTCGAGACGACGCTGCTCGCGCTCGATCGATTGGCTGCAGGCCTCGCTGCATCGGCGGCGCGCACGCCAAAGCTGCCGAAAGGCGCACCGCGCAGGCCGAAGGTGTTCGAGATCGCTCTGGACCAGCTGGAACGGATCTGGTGGCTGCATAGGCAGCAGCAGCCCACACAGTCGCGCAATGTCTGGGGATTTGGTGCGCTGGCGGAGGCCATTCTCACCGCCTCGCCCTGCAACTACAGCGCCGGCACGGTGCGCAAGGCCGTTGCCGAGTATCTGCGCAAGCCCGACCGGCCCGCGCAGGTCGCGAGCACGGCTCCGCAGACGCTGCCGGTAGTCGTCGGATCGGCCATGATCTTGAGCGACGGCCATGAGTTGGCCGACGAGCTGGCCGCGCAGATGCGAGGTTCAGATACCGCGGTCACGGTTCGTGCCATCCCGGATGACGGCGCCGCGTTGGACGCGCAGGAAGCGAGCGCGCAGGACCAACTGGATCTTGCGATCATAGTGTGTCTCAAGAAGGCGTCCGACGCCGACAGGACGAGCCGGACGCAGGACGATGGCACCGTAATGGCGCGAGACAGTGGCGCGGCGCGGATGCCGATGCGCCTGCATGAGGCGCTGACGGTGCTTCGTCCGCGCGTGCAGCCCGGCGGCAAGGTGTTGGTGGTCATGAACGACCCGCGAGCCGTCGCGGCAGCGGGCGGTCCCGACGCTTACCTGTCTGCGGCCATGTCGGCTGCCATGGTGATGCTCGTCAGCACGTGGGCTCACGAGCTGGGTCCGCACGGCATCCATGTATCGGCACTGGTCCCCACCTGGGGACGCGACGAGCAGGGTCAGCCGAAACGGCACTCGCAGCTGCGCGTATTGGCGGAAGTGCTCCGCGAGAGGCTCGCCAGCCTCGGCGAACGCCAGCAGGGCCGGCTCACCGACCTCTACGGGAAACCCGTTCCGTAGCTGCCCGGCGGCCGGAACTGGCGGTTGCCCAATGGTTTGACAGACTGCGGCGTCACCCGACGTGGTTTTCGGGAACAGCCCCTTGATGCACCCCTGACCTCTCATCGTTAGGTCTCCGGGTCGCCATGGGCGATCCCTTCAACCTCGATGACGGCCTGCAGAGCCCGACCGCCACTGACGTCGTTGAGCACGGCGCTGCAGGTCAAGGCGAGGCGGATAGCTTTAAATCCAACGCCGACAGCGAACCTGATCCGTGGCTGACACTGGCCGCAGCGCTGGGCCGCGTCGCGGCGCGGACAGAGTGGGCCAAGGCGCGTTCCTGCGTCTCGGATAGGCCGCCTGCCGCTAAGCGCCCGACGTCGCGGGGCCAGTGCCCGTGACCAAGGATCTGGACGAAGACTGCGAGCCCGCCTTGCTCAGCGCGCGCCAGGTTGCACGGATCTTCGGCATCGACATCCGCAGCCTGTGGAACTGGGAGACGGCGGGGGTCCTGATCCCCGCCACGCGCATCCGCGGCCGTCGCCACTACGCGGTCGCCGACGTCGAGCGATTGCTCGGAGCGCGGCTGCCGTGAAGCTCCCGCGTTTCCAATGGCTTGCGCTGCCCCCTTCGAGAGGGCCGCACGCTCATTTCTTGCATGATGGTGCGACCGCCTCGAAGAACTGCCTGCCCCTTCCTGGTCCGGAAATTGGAGCCCCTCGATGAACATGATGATGTTGAAGCCCCCTGCGTCCGACGATGCCACGCCGACCCCGCTGACCGCCCTGGCGGTTGCTGGTCGCAAGGCGGTCCGCGCGAACCGCCGCAAGGAGCGCCTCGGCGTTCCGGCCGCCCCAGGCCTGATCGATGCCTGGTCGGACGTCAGCCCGGCCCGCCGCCGCGATCTGCGCACCGCGGTCACCATCCTCGGCCGCGCCGCCGGCCAGGATCTCGCCGCCATCCCGTTCACCCCGGAGAACGTACGCCGCATCCTCGCCGGCACGACGCCGGCCGCCTGCGGTGTGAGCGAGGCGACCTTCAAAGCCTATCGCGGCTGGATCGGCCATGTCCTTAAGCGTCTCGGCCTGATGGCGGAGCGCCGCGGTGCCGCCGGGGCGCTGATGCCGGCCTGGGCGCTGCTGCTGGCGGCGATGGCGGACGACAAGGGCTGGATCCGCCTGCGCGCCTTCATCCGCTTCTGCTCGGATCGCGGCATCGGGCCGCAGGCGGTGGATGGCGCGGTGCTCGCCGACTACCTCGCGCACATGCTCGCCAGCGATATCCGCGGCACCGCCCGTGCGACGGTGCGCCGGGTCGCGAAGGCCTGGAACCTGGCAACGGAGACCGTGTCCGGCTGGCCGGCCGCGACGCTGGCGGCGCCGGCGGCCGAGACGCGCCAGTACAGCTTCGATTTCAGCGCCTATCCCGCCTCGCTGCAGGCGGACGTCGATGCCTTCCAGGAGCGGCTCGCGTCTCGCGATGGCGATGACCTCTACGGCCCCGACGATGACGATGACGACGGCCCGCGCCTGTCGTTGCGTCCGGCCTCCGTCAGGACCCGCATGGACGCGGTGCGCATGCTCCTCGCCGCCGCGGCGCACAGCGGCGTGCCGATCGCGAGCATCACCTCGCTGTCGGTGTTGACCGCCAAGGCAACGGCCAAGACGATCCTGGACTGGCATTGGAAGCGTGCGGGCCGGCGCGTCACCGACCAGACGGGGGTGCTGAGCGACACGCTGCGTGTCATCGCCAAGTACCACGTCTGTCTCCCGGCGAAGCGCATGGCGAAGCTGCTGCCCGTGCTGCGCAAGGCCAAGCCGCCCAAGCGCAAGACGATGACCGAGAAGAACATGCGCCTGCTGCGCGGACTGGAGGATCCGACGCGCCGCGCGCAGGTCCTGCATTTGCCGCGTCAGATGATGCGCCTGGCGGCGCGCCTGCGGGACGGCTGGATCGACGCGGAGGGCCTGGAACGGCGGCCGCGCCCGGGCGAGGCCGCGCGGATCGCCGGATTGGCTGCGGCCATCGAGATCGAGTTGCAGTGCCCCATCCGCCTCGGGAACCTCGACAAGCTGCAGCTCGGCCTTCACCTACAGAACAACCGCAGCCACGGCGATCGCTTCACCCACGTCGTCATTCCCGCCGAAGCCACGAAGAACGGTGTCCCAATCGAGTGGGCCCTGCAGAACGACGCCGCCGCACTTCTCGAGGACTACGTGCGCGGGTTCCGCCCGCTGCTGCCCCATGCAGACACGGACTGGCTCTTTCCATCCAAGGTGCGCGGCGCAACACCGCGGACGAAGGATGGCCTCGGCAAGGCGATCACCCGCGAGATCCACACCCTGGTCGGTGTGCGGATGACGCCGCATCAGTTCCGCGCCTTCGCCGGGGCCCTCATCCTCGCAGACAACCCGCACGCGCTCGAGGATCTGCGGCTGATCCTCGGCCATACCGGGACCGAGACGGCGATGATCTACTACAAGGCGTGGGCGCCGAAGGAGGCCGTTGCCCGCTTCAACACGCTGATCGCGACCAAGCGTCGCCAGACGAAGCTGGTGGCAGATGCCGCCTTCGCGCGCTCGATGGGGCCGCTCGCCATTGGCGGTGGGCGTCGCCGCCGCGCCAAGCGTGGGGGCGCGCCGTGATGCGCCAGCGCGCCGTCTCGATCCCCTATGAGGCCTGGCCGCTGGTTGACCGGCTGGCCTGGGAGCAGGCCTTTGCGCCGGTCGAGAGCCTGTTCGACGAGACAGGTCGGGCCGGTGAGCGGCTGTCCCCGGCGGCGGTCAAGGTCATCCGCGAGGCCTACGGCGTCTGGCTGTCCTACCTCCAGCGCAGCGGCCAGCTTGACCCGGCCGTGTCGCCGGCGGAGCGGGTGACCAAGGGCCGCCTGAACGGCTGGGTTGCCGACCAACGATCCCGCGGCAATCGGGACACCACGCTCCATGGCCGGCTGACCGTGCTGTATGCGGGGATGCTGCTGATGGAACCCGGGCGGGACATGACCTTCATCGTACGCCCGCGTGGGCGGTCGCTGCGCAAGGCGCTGCGGCCCGCCCCGCGCAAGACGACGGTGGAGGATCCGCGCGTCCTGCTCGCCCGCGCCCTCGCCCTGCTGGAAGACGGCCGCGCCGGCAAGGGTTACGCGCAGGGCCGGACTGCCATCCGCGACGCGGCACTGCTCGGCCTGCTGGCCGCCCACGGCCCCCGTATCCGCTCGGTCGGCGCCATGGAGCTCGGCACCCATATCCGGCGGACGGAGGGTGGGTATCAACTCGACTTCGGCGAGCGCGACACCAAGACCGGGCTACCATTGGCCTACGACATGAACCCGGAGTTGGTTCCGGTGTTCGACCACTACCTGGCCACGACGCGCCCGAGCCTGCCCGGCGCCTCGTACTCGCCGAAACTGTGGACTGGCACACGCGGGGAGCTGCTGTCGGAGCGCGACCTGGGCAAGATCGTCGCCCGCCGGACGAAGGACTGGTTCGGCCGCGCGCGCGGACCGCACTGGTTCCGCAAATGCCTCCGGTCCTTCGCTTCGGACGTGGCGCCCGAGGCGGCGCTGGATGCAGCCACCATGCTCGGCCACAGCCCCGAGACGTCGATCGATCACTATGCGATGGCCACCGCGGCGCAAGCACTGGCGCGGCATGGCGCCAACCTCGAGCGCCAGCGGCAGGCAACCTGGTCCCTTGCGGCCTCGGCGTTCGGCTGGCGGGATCAAGCCCCACCGAAGCGGGCTGGCCGTGGGGGTCGCCGCAAGGGCACCATCCCGAGCGAGGAGAACAACGCATGAGCCTGCGCGTTGGTCTGCACGCGAGGTTCCGGGAGGCCACCGTCCAGCACCCCGCCAAGCAGGCGATGCTGAAGACCGTCGGGTCCCGGGGGGCGGATGCCGTCCTGGCGGAGGGCCTATGCCCCATCTCGCGCGATCCGGAACACGTGGCGCCCTTTCACAAGTTCGGCCCCGGTGATTGTCAGCGTCGTCCGGCGGCGATGACGTGGTCCGGCAGCAGATCGACATGCTGCCTGATGCGGGACATGTCGCTCTCCATCCGGGCCAGCTTCGCGTCAGCGTCTGCGGTCGCGCGAATAATCCGGCCCAATGCCGCGTTGAGTGCCCTCAATTCGGCTCGGCATTCGCTGAGATCGTCACGGAATGCCTGCAGAAGCGCCAGTATCTCTTCAGCATTGGTCACTGCCGGTTCGCCGGTCATCGTCACACCGCCCGTTGGAGGTACCCGCCAATGGTAGCCTCCACGGCCTCGTCCAGGACAAGGAAATGAGTGAGGCCACCTGCCGGCGCGTGGCGCTCTACGCGCGATATAGCTCCGACCTGCAGAGCGCGGCCTCTATCGAGGACCAGCTGCGGCTTTGCGTGGCGCGGGCAGAGCGCGAAGGCTGGACCATCGTCGCCACATTCAAGGATGCGGCGATCTCCGGCGCCACCACCGCCCGCGCCGGATACCAGGATCTGTTCGCTGCCATCCGTGCCGGCAAGGTCGACATTGTCCTGGCGGAGAGCCTCGATCGTTTCAGCCGCGACCTCGAACACGTCGCCGCCTTCCACAAGCAGGCGGTGTTCCGCGGCGTGAAGATCGTCACCCTGGCCGAGGGCGAGATCTCCGAGCTGCATGTCGGCCTCAAGGGTACGATGGGGGCCCTCTATCTCAAGGATCTCGCTGCCAAGACCCATCGCGGGCAGGAGGGCCGGGCGCGCAAGGGCTTCGCGTTCGGCGCGCCGCCCTATGGCTATCGCAAAGTGCGTCGGCTGGACGAGACGGGTGAGCCCGTGCTGGGCCGGCGCGAGATCGACCCTGCCAAGGCCGGCGTCGTCCGCCGGATCTTCGACGACTATGTCGCAGGCCATAGCCCACGCGCGATCGCGACGGCGCTGAACGCGGAAGGTATCCCCGGCCCGGCGGGCACGCCCTGGTACGACACCACCATCCGCGGGCGGCCGAAGCGTGGCGATGGCGTGTTGCGCAATCCGATCTATGTCGGCCGGCTGCGTTGGAACGTCAGCCAGCACATGCGGGACCCGCTGGATGGCCGCCATGTCCGCCGCCTCCATCCCCGGGATGAGGTGGTGGAGGCCGAGGTCGCCGAGCTGCGCATCATCGACCAGGCGGTCTGGGAGCGTGCCCAGGCGCGCCTGACCAAGGACGCCGCGCCGACGTCCGAGCAGGTGGTCCCGGCGTTCTGGGAGCGGCGGCGAGCGAAGCACCTGCTGACCGGGAAGGTGGTCTGCGCCACCTGCAGTGGCCAGTTCGCTGCCCTGGGCAGGGATTACCTCGGCTGCCAGCGCGCGCGGCGGGGCAAGGGCTGCGCGAACACCCGCACGGTGCGGCGGCGCCGGCTCGAGGCGATGGTGGTCGAGGCTCTCGGCAGCCGGCTGATGCGGCCGGACCGCGTAGCGGCCTTCTGCAAGGCCTTCATCCAGGAATGGAACCGGGCGCAGGTGGAAGCCTCGGCGGAGACGGAGGTCTGGAAGCGCGAACTGCAGGGCATCCAGCGGAAGCTCGACAACCTGGTCGAGGCCATCGCGGACGGCGTGCGGGGCCCCGGCTTGCAGCGCAAGCTGGACGACCTTGAAGAGCGCAAGCAGCAGTTGCTGGCGGCGCTGGAAGACCAGCCCGCTCCCGCACCGGCGCTGCATCCCAACCTTGCCGAGGTGTATGCCAAGCGGGTCAGCGTGCTGCGTACCGCGATGGAGGGACGTACCGAGCCGGAGGTGCTGGAAGCGGCCCGTGCGCTGGTCGACAAGGTCATCATCGGCCCCGGGCAGGGGCCAGATGACCCGCCGGAAATCCAATTGGTGGGGCGCCTGACCGAGATGCTCCAGGCCGGCGGCGCAGACTTGCGCCAGGAGGACGCCGTCGCCACCGGCGTCCTCCAAGCTATGGCTTCAAGTTCGGTAAAAGGGGACACAGGGGGCGGCGCCCCTCCGGCGCGTCACGCGGCCCTGACGGCCTTCAGGAACCCATCCGCCCGTTCCCGCAACGTCGCCGCATCCCCCGACAGCGCGCCAGACGCCTGCAACACCGCCCCCGCCGACCCGCCGGTCGCGTCGGCCGCCGCGCGAATGCCCTCGATGCGCTGCGCGACCGTGCCCGTGGCTTCCGCCACCTGGGCGGCGGACCGCGCGATCTCGCGCGTCGTCGCCCCCTGTTCCTCGACCGCGGCGGCGATGGCGGTGGCGATGTCGGAGGTGCGGTCGACCGTCGTGCCGATGGCGCGGATGGCGTCCACCGCCTGGTTGGTCGCGTGCTGCATCTCGCTGATCTGGCGGCCGATCTCCTCGGTCGCCTTGGCGGTTTGGCCGGCGAGGTTCTTCACCTCGGAGGCCACCACGGCGAAGCCCTTGCCGGCCTCGCCGGCGCGCGCCGCCTCGATCGTCGCGTTCAGCGCGAGAAGATTGGTCTGCCCCGCGATCTCCCCGATCAGCCGGACGACGTCGCCGATGCGCGAGGCCGCCTCGGCCAGGCCGCGCACGGTGGAATCGGTAGCCTTGGCCTCGGCGACGGCGCGGCGGGCGACATCGGCGGCCTCGGCGACGCGCCGCGTGATCTCCTCGACCGAGGCAGCCATCTCCTCGGCGGCGGCGGCGACCGCCTGGACATCGGCATTGGCCTGCATGCCGGCCTCGGAGACGGCGACCGCCTCGCGCCCTGCTTCCGCCGCAGCATCGGTCAGGGTGCGCGCGGCGTCCTGCAGCTGCCCGGCCGAGGTCGCGACGGAATCCACCACCGCGCCGATATCGGCCTCGAAAGTGTCGGCGAGGCGCGCCTGCTCGGTCACGCGGTGCCAGGCGAGCATGGCACCGACATACTGCCCCGCCGTGTCGCGCAGCGCCGAGACATTGAGGTCGAGCGTCTCCGGCCCGATCACCACGCGGGCGCGGTGCGGCAGGTTCGCGGGATCGGCCAGCAGCGCCTGGATGCGCCCGGGCTGCTTGTGGAAGACGTCGATGCTCTGGCCGACCATCGTATCGACCTTGGTCGCCAGATGGTCCTTCAGGGACCGGATCAGCTCCTGCGAGTAGCTGTTGGCATAGGTGATGCGGAAGCCGTCGGCGGGATCGGCGACGGATACGCCGATCGGCATCTGCTCGATCATCTGGCCGCGGCTGAAGGCTTCCCGCACCGTGACGCGCAGATCCTCCACCGCGTCGGCGATGCGGCCGATCTCGTCGCGGCGGCCGCGGTCGGTGACGGTGACGGCGGTCTCGCCGGACGCGATGGCGCCAATCGTGCCCGCCATGCGACGCAGTGGCGCGCCGACTGTGCGCGCCAGCGCCCAGGCCGACAGCAGCAGCACCAGCGCGATCGCGCCCGCCGCGAAGGACACCAGCCGAGTCTGGTGCGCGAGCGCCGCCTCCACCGCCGCGCCCGCCTCCATGTCGAAGGCATGCAGCCGTGCACTGGCGGCGCTGACGGCGGCGACCAGCGCCTCGCGCGCCGGGGCCGCGCGTTCGGTGGTGAAGGTCCGTAGCGCGTTGCCGCGCTCGATCGTCGCGATCGCGCCTTCGGCCGCCTGCTCGGCGATGCGGCCGATGCGTTCCAGTTCTTCCTTCACCCGGGCCTGCGCGCCGGCGGTCGAGACGGCGCCGCGCAGATGCACGCGCGACTGCGCCGCCGCGCGCCGTGCACGCTGCGCCTGGCCGGCATCGCCCGTCGCCAGGTAGCGCAGGGTGGAGGCGCGCATGTCGTTGGCACCCTGGTGGAAGGCGATGAAGCGCGTGCGCGCATCCTCCCGCGCCTCTCCGGCCAGGTCGAATTCGATCGCCGCGTTGGCGCCCTCGAAGGCCTGGTCGTATTCCGAGGCGCGGGCGAGGAAGGCCTGGTCACGCGCGGCGATGATGCCGGCGCGCTGCTCCGCCTGGTCGCGGATCGCCGCGGCGTAGGCGGCGGCGGCCTCGACCAGCCGCGCCAGCAGGGCGGAGACGCTGTCTTCCCCGGCGTCGGCGGCGGCGCGGCGCGCCAGCGTGGCGGTGGCGTCGAGCGCGGCCAGCGCACCGTCGCGCGCCGCCTCCACCTCCGCGAGCTGGTTCGCCGCCAGCATCGCCTGCACGCGCGACGGTGCCTCGGCGGCGGTGCTCATCGCCTCGGTCAGCAGGGCCGCCGCTTCCCCGAGCCGTTCCTGCCGCGCCATCGTGTCCGACAATTCGCGCCCGGTCAGGGCGACGGTGCCGACGACGCCACCCAGCATGGCAAGGGCAAGCAGGCTTGCGGTCAGCAGCTTCAGGCCGACCGAGAGATTGAGGAAGGCGCGCATGGGGGCCTCATGGACGAAGGGTCCCCCATTCTCGCCGCCCGGCCTTAAGCGGCCGTGAAGCGCTCGGCCTCCCGGTCCCGCCAGCGCCGGCCGGCCAGCAGGAAGCCGACGACCACCAGCACCGAGCTGCCGCCATGCCACAGCAGCACCATCAGCGCGGCATCAAGATGATGGAACAGCGACAGCCCCGCCGCTGACAGCGCAGCCCCCGCCAGCCCGCCGAGTGCCGCCACCGGCACCGGCCGGATCGGCCCCGCATAGCGCAGCATCCACACCATCGAGGCCGCCAGCGGCACGCCCATCAACACGATGAAGCGGAAGCAGCCCCAGGAGGTACCGAGCGCCAGCGCCTCCGGCCCCATCCGCGTCATGTCGGCCAGGCAACCCATGCCGAGGCTGCCGCCCCAGGCGATCGCGGTCGGCAGCGGCAGCAGCGCCCAGCGCTCCGACCGGTCGGGCAAGGACAATTCGAAGGCCGCGATCGCCGCCAGCACGCCGGTCGCCACCGCGAAGGCGAATTGCGCGACCTCATGCGGGCGGGACATCCGTTCCATCAGGTCATGGCGCGGCCCGAAATAGATCACGAAGCCCGCCACCAGCAGCAGGGCAAGCCCGATCCACAGCGCGGCGCGAAGCGCGGGCGGCGGCAGGCGGCGGACCGGGCGCAACTCGGCGGCGAGCTGGCCGATCAGGTCATCGGTCCTCACGGCGTATCCTCCCCGCCCAGGCGGCGGCGCAGCGTCTTCAGCGCGCGATGGGTGGCGACCTTCAGCGCGCCGACCGACAGGCCCGAACGGCGGGCGGCCTCGGCAAGCGGCAGGTCCTCGAGCTTCGCGAGCCGCAGGGCGGTGCGCTGGCTTTCGGGCAGTTGGGCGACGGCCTCGCGCAGCTGGCGGCCGGCGATGCGGTCCTCGCCGGTCTCGCCATCCGGCGCGGCCAGGCTTTCGGCATGGTCGTCGATCGGGCTTTCGCGCCCCACACTGCGGCCGCGGCGGCGCAGCCGGTCGATGCTGCGGCGCTCGGCGATGGCGACGATCCAGGGGCGCAGCGGGCGGGTGGGGTCGTAGGTGGCGATCATGCGATGGATGGTCAGCAGCGTGTCCTGCACGGCGTCCTCGGCCTCATGCGCGTCGCGGATGCGCCGGCGGGCCACGGCGCGCAGCAGCGGCAGGCAATCGCGCAGCAGCAGGTCATAGGCACGGGCATCGCCCGCCTGCGCGGCGACCATCCATGCTTCCCAACGGCCATCGCTGTCGCCGGCCACGGCGCGCCCCTCGCGTTGCGGACACAGCGTAGGACGGAGTGACTGCGCGATGAAGCGCAGCGTCGGCAGGGGGCAATGGGCGGTCGCGCTCATCGCGGCACCAGCACCGGCACCATCCGCCGGCGATCCATCAGCAGCGCCTGGCCGAGCAGGATGGCAATGCCTCCCGACGTCAGCGCCGGGTCCAGCCACCAGGCAGCAGGCGCCAGCCGGAAGGCAACCGTCACGCCCCAGGCCAGGAACAGCCCGGTGCGGAACACCTCGAGGCTGTGCCGCCCGGCCGCGGCCAGCGCCTGCGCCATGGGATGGTGCATCCAGGCCGCATTCTTCGGCACCAGCACGGCGAACAGATAGGCCAGCGCCAGCGCATGCAGCAGCGCGACCGGCCCGAGATGCGTCTTGCCCGCGAGCGTCCAGATCAGCCCGATATCGAGCGCCGGATCGACACGGATCGCGATGCTGAGCGCGACGCCCGCGCCGATCAGCGCGGCCGCCGCCGCGACCGCCCTGGGGTGCCGTCGCACCGCCGCGCCGGTCAGCAGCGCCCGCCGGCCGAACCAGGCGCCCAGCATGAAGACGAACTGCCAGGCGAGCGGCTCAAGCCCCGTCGGCAACCAGGCCGGCCAGCGCCACAACCCGAACTGCACCCCGGCCCACAGCAGGGCAGGGGCGATCAGCGCCGCCGCGCCCACCCGCCCCGCCAGCCACAGGAAGCCCGGCAGCGCCAGCATGGACAGGATGAAGACCGGCAGGATGTCCATGTAGACGGGCATGTAGAGCAGCAGCGCCGCCCCCGGCAGCGCGACCAGCGGCTGGTCGGCCAGCATCCGCCAGGCCAGCCGGTCCACCTCGCCGGGCAGGGGGATGCCCATCTCGGCCCAGAGGATCAGCGCCCCGGTCATCAGGAACAGCAGCAGGTGGACCAGCCACAGCCGCCCCGCCCGGCGCCAGATGTCGCGCGCCGCGGCCGCCGCGCCGTCGCGATCGGCCTTCAGCGTATGGACCGAGGCGAGGACGAAGCCCGAGAGGAACAGGAACTGCTCGGAACTGTCCGACAGGCCCCAGGCGGCATGGATGCCGAAGGCGCCGAAGGCCGAGCCCACCGCATGGGCGCCGAAGATCGAGACCTGCAGCCAGCCGCGAAGGATATCAAGGCGCAGGTCCCGCGCCGGGCGGGCAAGCGGTCGGTGCGCGGCGGGGCGGGCCATGCGGCGTGTCTCTCCGGCGGGCCGGTGCGGCCGCCTTCCACCCCTGCCTTCGCCGTCCGCGACCCCCCGGTTACGCGGCGCAAAGCGATACGGGCGGCAGCGATGCTTGAGTCATGGTCGCGCGTCGTATCCCCTTGGTTTGGCACGCGGCCGCCCCACCAGCCCCGCGTGCCGATACGCCCGTCGAACGTGACGGGCGTATCGCCCCTTGCCGACTCGACCCCCGAGGCGACATGGATGGGTCGTGCTGCACCTCATCAAGCTCTCGGTCGGGCCGAAGGACGTCGCTGCGTTGGCGGCGCTGCAGAAGGAGCGGCTGCGCACCGACCCGCCGCTGCGTGCCTGGACGCGCATGTTCCCCAAGCGGATCGACGAGATCGCCGATGGCGGGTCGATCTACTGGGTGGTGGCCGGATTCGTCCGGGTGCGGCAGCGCATCCTGGGCCTGCGGGAGGAGCAGTGGGACGACAACACCCCCTGCGCCGCCCTGTTGCTGGACCCCACCCTGGTCCCGGTCGAGGCACGGCCGATGAAGCCCTTCCAGGGCTGGCGCTACCTGAAGCCGGAAGAAGCCCCGGCCGATGTCGCGACCGGCCGGCCGGTCGCGCGCGGCCTCGACCAATTGCCGCCGGGGCTGCGGCGCGACCTCGCGGAACTCTGCCTGATCTGAGGCGGTCGGTTGCGCCGATGCCGGCCCTGGGCCGTTGCGAATTTGGCACAATGGCGGCGTCGCAAGGCATCCCGTGCGGTTGTAGTCAAGATTCCAATACAACCAGGAAGCGTTGCAGTTTATTAAGGTTCCTGCCACGCGGCTGAGAGGCGTGGCCTGCGAACCTCCGTTTGTCGCGGCGGCTTATTCCCGGCAGGCCGCTGCTCGACTGGCCTTGTTGCAAGACAGGGTCTTTGGCCCGGCTGGAGCAATCCAGCCGGGCCGATTTTATTTCAAACGACCGCCTTCGGCGTTCGTTTGACGCTTTCATGCCTCAAGCGCCGGCGCCGGCATCCGCCGGCTTGGCTTGCGCGCCGAGCACTGTTGCATTGGTGACCGCGGGCGGGTTGGGCGCGGTCGCGGGCTGTTCTACAGCTCTATGGCCGACGATGCTCCGCCTCTGCTTCCAACAGCGCCAGCAGCCCTTCGAGCAACTGCTCGGGTGAGGGCGGGCAGCCCGGGATCAGCAGGTCGACCGGCAGCACCGCGCCGACGCCGCCATGCACGGCGTAGGACCCCTTGAACACGCCGCCATCCACCGCGCAGTCCCCGGCCGCGACCACCCAGCGCGGTTCCGGCGTGCAGGCGAGCGCGCGTTCCATCGCCTCGGCCATGTTGCGGCAGGCCGGGCCGGTCACCAGCAGCACATCGGCATGCTTGGGCGAGGCGACGAAGCGCAGCCCGAATCGCTCGAGGTCGTAGGCGACGTTCTGCAGCGCGTTCACCTCCAACTCGCAGCCATTGCAGGACCCGCTGTCCACCTCCCGGATCGCGAGGCTGCGGCCGAGCCGCGCGCGCGCGGTTGCGGCCAGCCGTTCCGCCAGCGCGGCGACGGTCGGTTGCGGGATGGCCGGGGCGGGGTCGGTCAGTGGCCGGCCGACCAGGGCGCGGGCGAGACGGGGCCACAGCATCAGTCGCACTCCTGCGCGGTGCGTTCCATTGGAGGGGCGCTGCCCCTCCAAACCTCCCCGCCAAATGCGAGTGGCATTTGGAATGCCGGGACCTGGCGCCGGGCACCAAGTTGAGGTTTCCAAAGGCCCTTAGGCCTTTGGCGGGGAGGGTCCGGGAGGGGCAGGGCCCCTTCCGGTTCCGCGCTCGCCCGCATCACAGATCCACCCCCGAATAGGAGCAATTGAACGATTTGTTGCACAGCGGGAAGTCGGCGACGATGTTCCCCTCGATCGCCGCTTCCAGCAGCGGCCATTGCAGCCAGGACGGGTCGCGCAGGAAGGCGCCGCGGATCTGCCCGCCCTCATCCAGCCGCACCCAGGCGAGGCATTCGCCGCGGAAGCCCTCGATCAGCGCGCTGCCTTCGCCTGCGCCGGCTGGAAGCGTCACCAACGTCTCGCCCGAAGGCAGCTCGGCGAGCAGGCGGCGGACCAGCGTGATGGAGGTGAGCAACTCCGCGACGCGCACGCGCACCCGGGCATCGACATCGCCGCCGCTCTCCGCCGCGACCGGCGGCAGCAGCCAGTCATAGGGCGCGTAGCCAGGCCGCAGCCGCGCATCGAAGGCGCGGCCCGACCCGCGCCCGACGAAGCCGCCGGCGGCAAAGCACCGCGCAAATTCGGGATCGAGGAAACCGGTGCCGACGACGCGATCCTGCAGGCTGGCATGGCTGTCATAGACGCGCAGCAGCGAGGGCACCTCCGCTTCCACCGCCGCCAGCGCAGCGAGGATCGCCTCCGCCCCGCCGGGCAGGAGGTCGGGTGCGACGCCACCGGGCAGGATGCGGTCCATCATCAGCCGGTGGCCGAAGGCCGCCGCGCAGGCGCGCAGCACACCCTCGCGCAGGAAGCCGCAGCGGGCGTGAGGGAAGGCGAAGGCGGCGTCGTTGCAGACGAAGCCCCAGTCGTTGAGGTGGTTGTGGATGCGTTCCAGCTCGGCCATCACCGCGCGCAACGCGACGGCGCGCGGCGGCACCGCGACGCCGAGCGCGGCTTCGGCGGCGGCCGCGAAGGCCCAGCCGAAGGCGACGGTGGAATCGCCCGACAGCCGCGCGGGGAAGGCGGCCGCCGCGCGCGGCGACTTGCCCAGCATCAGCGACAGCGTGCCCTTGTGCTTGTAGCCGAGCCGCGCCTCCAGCCGGACCACCACCTCGCCCTGGATGTGGAAGCGGAAATGGCCGGGCTCGATGACGCCGGCATGGATCGGGCCGACCGGGATCTGGTGGATGCCCTCGCCCTCGACAGGCAGGAATTCCGGCTGGGCTGGCTCGGCGCCGGGCATGGCGAGCGGCGCGGCGGACATCGGCCCGGCCACTTGCCAGCGGCCGTGATCGAGCCAGGGGCGGAGGTCCACCGCATCCTCCGCGACCAGGCCCCAGAGATCGCGGATCATGCGTTCGAAGCGGATCGCGCCGGGACGCGCGGGGGACAGTGCGGCGTAGCGGCCGGCCTCGGCGGGGGCGGAGGCGAGCAGCACGGCGCCCGCGGCTTCGTCGAGGACGGCGGCATGGACCATGCCCGGTTCGGCCCAGAGCGCGAGCAGGGCGAGGCCAGGTTCCGCCGCGAGCGCCACGGGTAGCAGCGACCAGGCTTCGGCGGTCAGCAGGAAGCGTTCATGCGGCACCGCGCCTTGCGGAGCGCCAGCGCGGATGATGGCGATGGCGCTCATCCGATCACCCTTGCCGCAGCCATCAGCATCGCCGCGAGCCCTGCCGGCATGGCGATGCCGAGGGCCGCTGCCATCGCGAGATGCAGCCAGAGCGGTGCCGCTGCCGCGGCCTCCCGCCAGCCATCCAGTGCGTCCGCGGCATCAGGCGTCGGCGCGCCGAAGCACAGCGATTGCAGCACGGTGATCAGCGCGGCGAGCGCGATGATCATGCCGATCGCGAGCGGAATGGCGAGGAAGGGGATCTCCGCCGCCGCCACCGAGAACAGCCGGAATTCCGAGGCGAACAACAGGAAGGGCGGCATCCCCGCGATCGCCGCGATGGCGATGGCGAGCCCCCAGCCGAGTGCCGGATGCGTCGCCACCAGCCCGCCGATATCGGCGATCTTCTGGCTGCCCTTCACCTGCGCGGCGCGGCCCACGCCGAAGAACACCGCGCTCTTTACCAGCGAATGGCCGATCAGGTGCAGCAGCCCCGCGAGGTTCGCCGCCGCCCCGCCCAGGCCGAAGGCGAAGGCGGCGATGCCCATGTGTTCGATGCTCGACCACGCGAAGAAGCGCCGCGCGTCGCGCCGCCGCCACAGCGCCAGCGAGGCGAGCAGCACGGAGGCAAGGCCGAGCGCCAGCAGGAACGGCCCCGGCGCGATCGCGTCCGGATGCGCGCCGACGATCGCCTTGGCCCGCAGCACTGCGAGCATCGCCGCGTTCAGCAGCAGCCCCGACAGCACGGCGGAGATCGGCACCGGCCCTTCCGCATGCGCATCCGGCAGCCAGGAATGGAGCGGCACGAGGCCCGCCTTGGTGCCGTAGCCCAGTAGCAGGAAGGCGAAGGCGAGGTTCAGCGTGTTCGGGTCGCAACGCGAAGCGACACGCATCAGCGCGGCCCAGGACAGGCCCGTCTCCTCGGTCAGCAGGGGCTGTGCGGCCAGGTACAGCACGATGGTGCCGAACAGCGCGAGCGCGATGCCGACGCCGCAGAGGATGAAGAACTTCCATGCTGCCTCGAAGGCCGCCGGCGTGCGGTGGACCGCGACCATGGAGACGGTGGCGAGTGTCGCGATCTCGATCGCCACCCACATCACGCCGAGATTGTCGGCGAGCAGGGCGAGCAGCTGCGCCCCCATGAAGACCTGGTAGGCGGCGTGGTAGGCGCGGATGCGCCAATGGTCGAAGCCTTCCTGGTCGAGCGTGGCCGCCGAGAAGACCGCGGTGGTCAGCCCGACGAAGCCGGTGACCAGCAGGAAGGGCAGGTTCACGGCGTCGGTGTGGGTCCAGCCATGCTGCTCGAAGGGCAGGGCCGCGAGCGCTGCGGCCAGCAGGAAGGTCCCGGCGCTGACGGCGGCGTTCGCCATCGTCGCGTGGCGCAGGTTCGGGATCGCCGCCAGCGCCACGGCACCCGCCCAGGGGAAGAAGACGATCGCCCATTGCAGGGGCATCAGCGACGCTCCCCGCGATGTTCTTCCAGGCTGCCGGTGTCGAGCGTGTCGAAACGCTCGCGGATCTGGAAGGCGAAGACGGCGGCGACGACGGCGACCATCAGCACCAGCGCGGCGGTGGACAGCTCCACCACCAGCGGCATGCCCGCGACGCCAACGGCGGCGAGGATCAGCCCGTTCTCCAGCGACAGCAGCCCGATCACCTGGCTGATGGCGTTGCGCCGCGTGATCATCATCAGCATGCCGAGCAGCACGACGGACATGGCAAGCGCGAGGTTCTCCCGCGCCAGCGCGCGCGCGCCCTCGGTCGCCGGCAGCGCCACCAGGATCGACAGGCCGACCAGCGCGACCCCGGCGATCATCGACGGGCCGATGCCAAGGGCGGTTTCCACCGTGCGATGCAGCCGCATCTCCCGCACCAGCCGGTGCAGGGCGAGCGGGATCAGCACACCCTTCACCCCGAAGGCGAGCAGCGCGGTCAGGTAAAGCCCCGGCGCGCCCTGCGCATGCGCCGCCCAAGCCGCGGCAAGGGCCAGCAGCGTGCCCTGCATCGCGAAGGCGTTGATCACCGCGCCGATGCGCCGCTGATAAAGCAGCACGAAGGACAGCAGCAGCACCGCGCCGCCGAGCAGGTGCGACAGGTCGTAGGTGAGCTGACCGAACCTCATGTCAGCCCCGTCGAGACAAACAGCAGCACCGCGCCGAGCAGCCCGAGCAGCAGTGCCGCGCCGAGGAATTCCGGCACGCGGAAGACGCGCATCTTGGCGATCGCGCTCTCGAAGGCGGCAAGGCCGAGCGCGAGCCCGCCCATCTTCACCGCCCAGGCCAGCAGCCCGACCACCCACAGATGCGGCGCCGAGCCGGCCGGCGCCTGGCCGAGCGGCAGGAACACCGCCGCCAGCAGCGCGAACCACAGCAGCAGCCGCAACTGCGCCGCATAGTCCCACAGCGCGAGGTGCCGGCCGGAGGCTTCGAGGATCATCGCCTCATGCACCATGGTCAGTTCGAGATGCGTCGCGGGATTGTCCACCGGGATACGCGCATTCTCGGCGATGGCGACGGCGAGCAGCGCGACGAGGGCGAGGCCGAGCGAGACCCGCAGGCCAAGCCCACCCTCCCGGAACGCGCCCGCGATGGCGTCGAGGTTCGTCGTGCCGGCCAGGATCGCGAGCGTCAGCGCCGCGACCACCAAAGCGGGTTCGGCGAGTGCCGCGAAGGACATCTCCCGCGCTGCGCCGAGCCCGCCGAAGGGCGTGCCGACATCCATCCCGGCGAGCGCCATCGCGACGCGCCCAACCGCGAGCAACCCTGCCACAAGGATCAGGTCCGACAGTGGCGCGAGCGCCATGCCCCGCGCGAAGGAAGGCACCAGCGCCGCCGCCGCCACCGCCGCGCCGGCGGCGAGATAGGGTGCGGCGACCGACACGGCCGAAGCGTTCTCCGCCAGCACCGGCCGCTTGCGCAGCAGCTTCAGGAGGTCGCGCAGCGGCTGCAGCGGATGCGCGCCGCGCCGTCCCATCATCCGCGCCTTCAGCCAGCGCACCACGCCGGTCAGCAACGGTGCCGCCGCCAGCAGCAGCGCGATGTGCAGCAACTGCGACAGGAAGGACCAGACCACCGCCATCTCAGCGCGCTTCCAGCCAGACGAGCATGGCGAGCATCAGCACCACGGCGCCGAAGGTCAGGCCGAGGCATTGGCGGATCGACAGCCCGCGCAGCCGTTCCGCCTGGGCCGAGGCGGCATCGCGCCAGCGCGGCAGCGGGCCTTCCAGCGCGGTCAGCGCCGGGTCGGCGAAACCCGCCCGCAGTACCGCCGCGCCGGTCTCGCCGGGTGCCGGCATGGTGACATGCTCATGCGCGCCGAGCAGGCCGCCGCCGAGCATGCGCCGCAGCGGCTGGCTGAAGCCGGCGGCACTCGGCTGGCTGGCCGGGTCGCCGAAGGGCAGGTGCGGCGGAGCGGCGATGAAGCCGCAATCCCAGGCCGGGCCATGCACCACGCCGGGCGGCGCGCGCCGCCGCACCACCCAGACCGCGAGCCCGACCGCCCCGGCCAGCAGCAGCGCGACCGGCACCGGCCAGTAGCGCGCCCCACCTTCCGCCGCGCCGATGGCGAACCAACCGGCCCGCGGCGCACCCGTTCCAGCCATCAGGCGCAGCGCCGGTTCGGCCAGGTCCAGCATCGGTCCCGGCAGCAGCCCCAGCAGCAGCGTCAGTCCGGCCGGGATCAGCAGGGCGATGCTTGCGGCACCACGCTCGTCCTCCGCCCCCGCGGCGCGCGGCGTGCGCGGGCGGCCGAGGAAGACCAGCCCCCAGAAGCGCACCATCGCCGCCGCGGCCAGCGCGGCCGCCAGCGCGGCGAGCGCCGTGGCGGCGGCCACCCCCATCTGGAAGGCGATGTCGCCCACCCGCCAGGCGGCCAATAACGCCTGCAGCAGCAGCCATTCGGAGGCGAAGCCCGACAGCGGCGGCAGCGACGCCGCGGCCGCCACCCCGGCCAGCGCTGCCCAGGCAGTGACTGGCATGCGATGGATCAGCCCGCCCAGCCGGTCGATCCGGCGCGACAGCGCGCCATGCATCACCGCCCCGGCCACCAGGAACAGCAGCGTCTTGAACACCGCGTGGTTCATCGCGTGCAGCAGCGCCGCCCCCGCGGCGAGTGCCGCCAGCGCCGGCAGGTCCGCCCCGCGGAAGGCCAGCGCGAGGCCGAGCCCGATCGCGATCAGCCCGACATTCTCGATGGTCGAGCAGGCGAGCAGGACCTTGGTGTCCTCCTCGAGATTGGCGCGCAGCGCACCGATCACCGCCGATGCCGCACCGAGCGCGATCAGCGGCGCGCCGAGCCAGAAGGGCTGCGCCGGGCCCATCAGGTCGAAGGTGAAACGCGCGATCACATAGAGCGCGACCTTGGTCATCGCGCCCGACATCACCGCCGAGACATGGCTTGGCGCGGCCGGATGCGCGAGCGGCAGCCAGACATGCAGCGGCGCGAGCCCCGCCTTCGATCCTGCGCCGGCCAGCACCAGCGCCAGCACGGCGGCGGCGCGCCAGCCCTCGGGCGGTGCTTCGCGGAAGGCGGCGAAGGCGACATCCCCCGCGCCGCCCGCCAGCACGCCGCAGGCGAGGACAAGCGACAACCCGCCGAACCCAGCGAAGCCGAGATAGAGGCGCGCCGCGCGGCGATTGTCCGGATCCTCATGGTCGTGGGCGACGAGCACCCAGGAGGCGAGGGACATCGCCTCGAAGCCCAGCAGCAGGGTGAAGCCATCCGCGGCGATCAGCGTCAGCACCATGCCCGCGAGGAACAGCGGATAGGGCACCAGGCGCCGCGGCGCCTGCGGCCCATTCTGGCCGCCGAAGGCGAAGAGCGATGCCGCGCCGCCGGACACGCCCAGTATCACCACGAACCATGCGGACAGCCCGTCCAGCGCCACCCGCGCCGAACCCCAGGGCGGACCGAAGGGCAGGTCCAGCGCCTCGGCTCCGCCGAGCAGGCCGCCGATGCCGCCGACGGCGAGCAGCACCGAAGCCGCGGTGCAGGCGCCGAGCACGGCGCGGCCGCCAGCCTCGTGCCGCGCCACGACGGGCGCGATGGCGGCAAGCGCCAGCAGGCCGGCAATCACCAGCAGCAGCAGGCTCAGCATGGGTCGGCCGAGTCGCGTGTCACGCGGCGAGGATACCCCCCGAGGCCCCTGAGGGAAGGGTGACGCGCCGACAACCATTGCGTGAAGAAAGGGTCACTTTGTGCTTTGATCCTGATCGTGTTACCGGCCGCCGGCCTCGGCCGGGGCATGCGCGCAATTGCGTCTGGGCAACGACCAAGAACAGGGTACGCCAGTGGAACGTCGTCATATCGTGGCCGGCACAATCGTTGGCGCCGGCTCGACTCTTGCTGCCCCCGCGATTGCGCAGACGATGCCCGAAGTGCGCTGGCGATGCGCTTCCTCCTTCCCGCGCCTGCTCGACACAATCTACGGCGCCGGCGAGCATGTCTGCCGCCGCGTCGCGGCGCTGACGGACAACAAGTTCCGCATCCAGATCCACCAGGCGGGCGAACTGGTCCCGGGCCTCGCCACCGTGGATGCGGTGCAGAGCGGCAACATCGAGTGCACCCATACGGCGTCGTACTACTTCGTCGGCAAGGACCCGACCTTCGCGCTCGATGGCACGATCCCCTTCGGCTTCAATTTCCGCCAGATCAATGCCTGGCTGCAGGCCGGCGGCGGGCGCGACGTGCTGAAGGACTTCTTCGCCGGCTACAACATCGTCAGCATCCCCGCGGGCAATACCGGCGCGCAGATGGGTGGCTGGTTCCGTCGCGAGGTCCGCACGGTCGAGGACCTGCGCGGCCTGAAGTTCCGCATCGGCGGCTTCGCCGGCAATGTGCTGACCAAGCTCGGCGTGGTGCCGCAACAGATCGCCGGCGGCGACATCTATCCCGCGCTGGAACGCGGCACGATCGACGCCGCCGAATGGGTCGGGCCCTATGACGACGAGAAGCTCGGCTTCAACCGCGTCGCGCCCTTCTACTACTTCCCCGGCTGGTGGGAGGGCGGGCTCAACCTGTCCTTCATGGTCAACAAGGCGAAGCACGACGAGCTGCCGCAGATCTACAAGGACGCTCTCGAAAGCGCCTGCCGCGACGCGACCATCGAGACCATCGCGAAGTACGACACGCAGAATCCCCTCGCGCTGCGGCGCCTGGTCGCGGCGGGCACCCAGCTCAGGCCGTTCCCGCGCCCCGTGATGGAGGCCTGCTACCGCGCGGCCTTCGAACTCTACGCCGAGACCTCCGCGACCAACGCGAACTTCAAGAAGGTGTGGGACCACATGCGCGCCTTCCGCGACCTGCAGCTGCAGTGGTTCCGCGTGGCGGAGAACACCTACGACAGCTTCGTCTACGCCATGCATGCGACCGAGGGGCGGCGCTGAGCCGCCGCGGGCCGCAGGGGGGATTTGCATGAGGCCGCTGCTTGCCTTCAGCCGCGGGGTGGACGCGATCAGCGCCGCCTTCGGCCGCATCGCGGACTGGATGGTCCTCGCATCCTGCGCGATCAGCGCGGGCAATGCGGCGGTCCGCTACGGGTTCTCGATGTCCTCCAACGCCTGGCTCGAGGTGCAGTGGTACCTCTTCGCCGGCGTGGTCATGCTCGGCGCTTCCTACACGCTGGAGCGCAACGAGCATGTCCGCGTCGATCTCGTCTATGGCAGCGTCGGGCCGCGCGTGCGGCTGTGGATCGACATCTTCGGCCTCATCTTCTTCCTGCTGCCCGCCATGGCGCTGCTGGCCTGGATGACCTGGCCGTTCTTCTGGGATTCCTGGGTGCGCGGGGAAGGGTCGCCCAATGCCGGCGGGCTGATCCGCTGGCCGGTGAAGCTCGTGCTGCCGCTCGGCTTCCTGCTGGTGACGCTGCAGGGGCTTTCCGAACTGGTGAAGCGCATCGCGGCACTCGCGGGCATCGCGCCCGACGCGGCGCACCTCGCCGAATACCACCGGCCGGAGCAGTAAGACCGTGCTGACACTTGAAATCATGCCGCCGCTGATGTTCGGCGGCCTGGTCGTCTTCCTGCTGATGGGCTTCCCGGTGGCGTTCTCGCTGTCCGCGGTCGGGCTGTTCTTCGGCTTCGTGTCGATCGAGATGGGCTTCTTCACCACCGCCTATCTCGGCAACCTGCCGCTGCGCGTCTTCGGCATCCTGTCGAACGACCTGCTGCTGTCGATCCCGTTCTTCACGCTGATGGGCGCGATCCTGGAACGATGCGGCCTGGCCGAGGACCTGCTGGAAGGCACCGGGCAGCTGTTCGGCAAGGTGCCCGGCGGGCTCGCCTATGCCGTGATCCTGGTCGGCGCGGTGTTGGGTGCCATCACCGGCACGGTGGCGGCATCGGTCATCGCGATGGGCATGATCTCCCTGCCCATCATGATGCGCTACGGCTACGACATGCGCATCGCGACCGGCGTGATCGCGGCATCGGGCACCATCACGCAGGTCATCCCGCCTTCGCTGGTGCTGATCGTGCTGGGCGACCAGCTCGGCAAGTCGGTCGGCGACATGTATGCCGGCGCGATCGGGCCGTCCTTCCTGCAGGTCTTCCTGTTCCTCGCCTTCATCGCGGGCGTGTCGTTCTTTGCCCCGCACAAGATGCCGCCGCTGCCGCCCGAGGCGCTGGCGCCGCGCGGCTGGTCGCTGTGGTGGCGTGTGCTGAAGGGCATGGTGCCCTCGATCGTGCTGATCTTCCTCGTGCTCGGCACCATCTTCATGGGGCTCGCCACGCCGACGGAAGCCGGCGCGATGGGCGCGGTCGGCGCCGTGGTGCTGGCGGTGATGAACGGCCGCTACAGCTGGAAGCTGCTGCGCGAGGCGATGTCGAACACCATGCGCATCACCGCCATGGTCATCTTCATCCTGATCGGCGCGACGGTGTTCTCCCTGGTGTTCCAGGGCGTGGATGGCAGCCACTGGATCGAATACCTGCTGTCGCACCTGCCCGGCGGCCAGACGGGCTTCCTGATCTTCGTCAACGTCTTCGTCTTCTTCCTGGCGTTCTTCCTCGACTTCTTCGAGATCGCCTTCATCGTCATCCCGCTGCTGGCACCCGCGGCGGCGAAGCTGGACATCGACCTCGTCTGGTTCGGCGTGCTGCTGTGCATCAACATGCAGACGTCCTTCATGCACCCGCCCTTCGGCTTCGCGCTGTTCTACCTGCGCGGCATCGCGCCGAAGGAAGTGCTGAGCCGCGACATCTACTGGGGTGCGATCCCCTGGGTCGGGCTGCAATTGCTGCTGGTCATCATCGTCATCGCCTGGCCCGAGAGCGTGACCTACTGGATCGACCGCGGCTCGGGGGTGGACCCGTCCACCGTGCGCATCGATGTGCCGATGCCCGACAGCACCGAGGAGCCGGAGGTGCCGGTCTTCCGATAGGGCCGGCCTGACCCGGGGTGGGTTTCGCTCGCCCCGGTGGATCAGAGCATCGCCAGCGACCGCTTCCGGGCAGGCGGCGCGAAGCCGGCATCCAGCGTCGCGAGGTCTTCGGCCGTCAGCGCGATGTCCCGCGCCGCGGCGTTCAGCCGTACATGGGCCGGGTCGGCCGCCTTGGGGATGCTGATCACATTCCCATCCCGCAGCGTCCAGGCGATCGCGACCTGCGCGGGCGTGGCGCCATGCCGCGCGGCGACCTCGGCCAGCGCCCTGTGCCGCAGCATCCGCCCGCCCTGGCCGACCGGCGAATAGGCCATCACCGGCATGCGGTGCCGCGCGCAGAAGGGCAGCAGGTCGAATTCCACGCCGCGGTGCTCCAGGCTGTAGAGCACCTGGTCCGTCGCGCAATCCGCCAGTGCCGCGCCCAGTTCCTCAAGATCGTCCACGTCGCAGTTGGACACGCCCCAATGGCGGATCTTGCCGGCGCGCTTCAGCGCCTCGAAGGCTTCGACCGTCTCGGACAGCGGCACCGATCCGCGCCAGTGCAGCAGGTACAGATCGATCGTCTCGACCCGCATGCGCTTCAGGCTGCGCTCGCAGGCGGCGACCGCGCCGCGGCGCGACGCATTGTGCGGATAGACCTTGGAGACGAGGAAGACGCCGTCGCGCCGCCCGGCGATGGCGTCGCCGACGACCTCCTCCGACCCGCCCTCGGCATACATCTCGGCGGTGTCGATCAGCGTCATGCCGAGATCGAGACCAAGACGCAGTGCATCGGCTTCCTGCGCGCGGGCGCGCGCATTCTCCCCTATGTGCCAGGTGCCCTGGCCGAGGGCCGGGATGGGCGTGCCGTCGGGCAGCTTCGGCATGGCGGATGTCTCCCTGGGGTGTCGCGGAAGGCTACCCCGGGGAGGCCGGGTTGTTGAGGCGCGGCGCGTCATGACGCGATTGCGAAGCATTCGCAATTAAGGCTAGACAGATGGCCCGCAAGATGAGGTCGCGCATCCATGGGTCATGTCCTGCCGTTCCCCCGCCTGGCACCCCCCTGGCCGAGCCGGGTCGAGGCGCTGGAATCGGGCCCCGCCCTGGTGCTGACGGCCTGCATCCGCCCCTGGGTGGCCGCGGCGCGGCGCAAGCTGGACCCGCTGCCGCCGGTGATCGCGGCACTTGAGGAATCCTGGGCGCCCCAGGCCGCCGGGCTGTCCGCCCATGCGTTGATGCATGGCATCGCCCTGCAGGCCACCCGCGTCGTCGAGGTCGGCTGCCCGGCCTGCCCGGGCATCACCACCGACGAGATGCTGTTGCTGCACGCGGTGGCCGAGGCATCGCTCGGCGCGGATCATCCGGCACAGGGCCTGGCGGAGTTCGTGAACGAGGCGGCACTGGTCTTCCTCGATCCGCCGCTGATCGGCCTGGCGCGGCGGCTCGATGCCGAGGGCTGGCATTTCCGCCCCAGACGTGCACCGGGGGCCGCGCCCTTCGGCGCGACCCCCTGGCTGCATTGACGCCGCGTGATCAGTCCGCGGCGACCTCGACCATCACCAGCTCCGCATCCTCCGTCGCGGTGATGGTCACCGCGGCCTCGTCGCGGATCGCGATGCCGTCGCGGGCGTTGGCGGCGGCCCCGTTCACCGTCACCGCGCCCTTGGCCGGCACGATGTAGGCGGCGCGGCCCTCCGCCAGATTCTGCACCAGCGACTGGCCCTTCTTCAGCGTCGCCGCCAGCACCGCGCCATCGACATTGATCGGCAGCGCGCCGTCGCCGGCATCGCCGGGCCGGCCCGATGCGAGCACCTCGAACCCCGCATCGCGCTTCTCCTTCGGGAACTGCTTGGCACCCCAGGACGGCTTCACGCCGCGACGGTCAGGCATGATCCAGATCTGGAAGATGCGCGTCGTCCCGGGCTCGAGGTTGTATTCGGCATGCACCACGCCGGTGCCGGCGGACATGATCTGCACGTCGCCAGCCTCAGTGCGGCCTTCATTGCCGAGGTTGTCCTTGTGGGTGATCGCACCCTCGCGGACATAGGTGATGATCTCCATGTCGCGATGCGGATGCGGGTCGAAGCCGGTGCCCGGGGCGATCTCGTCGTCGTTCCACACGCGCAGCCGGCCCCACTGGTCGCGATCCGGGTTGCGGTAGTGACCGAAGGAGAAATGGTGGTTGGCGTTGAGCCAGCCGAAATTGGCCTTGCCGAGGCTGGAGAAGGGGCGGATGTCGATCATGGGTCTGCTTCCGGTTCTCTGCGCCCGCCGGGGCGGGCTTCTGTTCGAGACGGAAGATGGTCCTCCACCGGGCCGCGCGCCACGGTTGGTGGATGATGGCGGCCATTCGCCGCGGTGATCGCCCTCGGTGCGCCGAAGGGATTGCCCGAGGGTGGAATCGCTCTCGCCGTGTTGGAGCGAGCATTGCCACCCGCCCGGATGATTCCACCCGGACGTGATCTGCCCTGGATCGGGGTGTTGTCGGGGGTCACTGCCGCGCTGCCCGCGATCGGCGGGGATCGCCCACGGACAGGAAGGGGCGCCACCTCAGCGGGACCGTGGCCGGCGCTGGTGGAGCCCTGACAGGCGCGAAGTCGCGTCGCGCCCGCCGGCTGTTTCAATGCCCCTGGAAGTTGGGCGCGCCGCGCCTCACCGGCACATCAGCACCGGTATTTCCGCATTCTCCAGCACATGCCGCGTCACCCCGCCGAGGATCAACTGGCGCAGCCGCGAATGCGAATAGGCACCCATGGTCAGCAGGTCGGCGCCGAAGTCGCGCGCGGCCCCGAGCAGCCCAGCCCCCACCTCCCGCGTCTGCGGCTTGAAGGGGACGATCTCGGCATTGATCGAGTGCCAGCGCAGATAGGCCTGCAGCCCTTCCGCCTTCGGCCCGCGCCGCTGGTATTCGTCCGAGCACAGGATCTGCACCGCCGATGCCTTGTGCAGCCAGGGCAGGGCGGCCGCGACCGCCGCCGCACTCTCAGCCGTGCCGTTCCAGGCGACGCAGACCCGCGTGCCGATGTCGAGCGGTGCGACACGCGGGGCGATCAGCACGGGCCGGCCGGAATCGAACAGGATGGCGTGCAGCGCGTCGCTGCTCGACACGTCCTCGCCCGCTTCCGGATGCGGCACGACGGCCATGTCGTACAACCGCGACTGCTGGGCGACGATGTCCTCCTCCCGCCCCGCGATCGCTTCGAAGGACAGGGTCGGCCCGCCGGTCTTGGCGGCGGTGTCGGGATTGTCGGCAAGCGTGACGCCGCCGAGGCCGGAGGTGAACTTGTCGAACAGCGACTTCACGCGATCGGCGCGCTCGCCGCTCTCCCGTTCGGTCGCGGCCATCATCTCCTCGATCATCGCGCCCGACAGGCCTTCGCCGGCCAGGGGGGCGACGTCGCGCGCATCGACGCGGACATGCAGGCAATGGACATGCGCGCCCCAGACGCGCGCGGTGATCAGCGCGGTGGCGAGTGCCGCTTCTCCGGCGGCGGTTCCCGTCAGCGGCAGCAGCAGCCGGCGATAGGCCATGGTGTAAAGCTCCCCTTCCTCGCTGCATCGTCGCCAGTCGAGATACGACACTAGCACACGGAACGATGGTCCATGCCAAGGGTTGCGCATGCGCGGCTTACGGCGCCGTCATCCGCCGCCACGCGATGCCAGGTGATGGGACCGGGATCGGTCGCAGCGGCGCGCTGCAGCACGGCCTCGGTCGCATCCGACGCATCGCCGCTGCGCCCGGCGATGCGTGCGCGCAGCGCCTCGATCGGGGCTTCCAGCCAGAGGCCGTCGAAGGGCTGGCCGGCATCCCGCGCCACCGCTTCCGCCGCGACGCGCTGCGCGGGGTCGAGGAAGACCGCATCGAGCACCACCGCCTGGCCGCCGGACAGCGCCGCTTCCGCCATGGCGAAGACTTCCGCATGCACGGCGCGGCTTACCGTTTCCTCATAGGCTTCGGGCGGCAGGCGCTGTTCGGGCGCGAGGCCGAAGCGGCGCTTGCGGGCCTCATCCGTGCGCAGCACCAGCGCGCCGGGGCAGCGGCCGAGGCCCGGGGCCAGCGCCCGCGCCAGCGTCGATTTCCCCGTCCCCTGCAAGCCGCCGATCGCGACGAGGCGCGGCGGCGCGGGATGCAGATGCATCTCGGCCGCGTCCAGCAGCGCGGCCCAGCCGTGCCCGCGCGCGCCTTCGACATGGGCGCGGATCATCGCCCGCATCGACAGCCAGAAGGGCATCCCCACCACGATCCCGGCATCGCCGGTTCGCGCGACATAGCGGTTCAGCACCCGGTTCGCCGCAGCACGGCCGTGGCGCAGGTCGAGATCCATCAGCAGGAAGGCGAGGTCGTAGCCGACATCGATGCGCGCCAGCGCTTCGTCGAATTCCAGCGCGTCGAACAGCGTCGGCCGGCCTTCCCACAGGCACAGGTTTCCCAGATGCAGGTCGCCATGGCAGCGCCGCACGAATCCCTGCGCGCCGCGCGCAGCAAGGGCCGGAGCAATGCGGCCGAGTTCCGTCCGCGCCGCAGCCGCCCATGCCTCGACCCGCGCCGCCGGGATGCCGGCCCGCAGCGCGGAGGGCACGTTGCCCTCAAGGATCGCCGCCATCACCGCCGGGGTGTCCACGCTGGCGCGTTCCGCCGCCTGGTGCATCGCCGCCACCGCATCCGCCACCGCATCGAACAGCACCGCGTCCGGCGCGACCCGGTCGAGGAAATCCGCCGCCGGTATGGGCGCCATGCGCAGCACCCACTCCACGGGTGGCCCATCGCCGCCCTCGCGCAACGCACCGTCCGGCCCGCGCGTCAGCGGCACCACGTCGCGGTAGATGCCCGGCGCATGGGGGTGGTTCAGTTCCAGTTCGCGCCGGCAGAACCGCTCGCGATCCTCGATGCGGCTGAAGTCGAGGAAGCCGAGCGCAACCGCCTTCTTCATCTTCCACGCCGTATCGCGGCCGACATAGACGGTCGAGACATGCGTCTCGACCGGCGGCGCGCCGGACAGGCGGGCAAGCAGGGCGGCGGCCTCGGCCTGCGCGGCGGGGATCATCGCCGCATCCGGCCGGCGGTCACGGATACAGCGTCTCGATCCGCCACCCGTCGCCGGCGCGGTGGAAGACGCGCCGTTCATGCAGGCGGAAAGGCATGTCGCGCCACAGTTCGATCCGCCGCGGCAGCACGCGGAAGCCCGACCAGAAGGGTGGGCGCGGGATCTCCCCGATCGCGTATTTCAGCCCGTATTCCGCGACGGCCCGTTCCAGCGCGAAGCGCGATTCGAGCGGCCGCGACTGCCGCGACGCCCAGGCCCCCAGCCGCGAGGTCCGCGCGCGGGATGCGTAATAGGCATCCGCCTCCTCCTCGGTGACCGCTTCCACGGCGCCTTCGACGCGCACCGACCGGGCCAGCGTCTTCCAGTGGAAGCACAGCGCGGCATTGGGATTGGCGGCGAGCTCGCGGCCCTTGCGGCTCTCAAGGTTGGTGTAGAAGACGAAGCCCCGCGCATCCACGCCCTTGAGCAGCACCATCCGGGCGGAGGGAACGCCCTCCGGCGTCGCGGTGGCCAGGCAGACGGCATTGGCGTCGTTGGGCTCGGATTTCTCGGCCTCGGCCATCCAGGCCTCGAAGATGGCGATCGGGTCGTCGGTGGTGGCGTGGCCATCCATGCGGGCATTCCTCGCGAACCGTGGTCAAGTGGCACCGCCCGGGCGCCGCGCCCAGGCCGGGACGGCGGGGCCGGTGCCGGGCGCAGCCGGTCCCCTGCCTGTATCGGCGTCGGACCGGATGCCGCAAGGGGCGGGAACCTCTTGCTCCTGCCACACCGCCATGGCACCACCGGGGCCTGCCAGCAAACGGGACGAAGACCCCAGTGATGAATGACGCCGCGCCCGAGCCCCGGATCGCCACCGGCACCCTGATGCAGGGCAAGCGGGGCGTCATCATGGGCGTGGCGAATGACCGGTCCATCGCCTGGGGCATCGCCCGCGCCGTGGCCGCGCAGGGCGGGCAGATCGCCTTCACCTACCAGGGGGAGGCGCTGGAGAAGCGCGTCCGTCCGCTGGCCGACAGCATCGGATCCACCCTGGTGCTGCCCTGCGACGTCGCCGACGACGCCTCCATGGACGCGGCCTTCGCGGCCATCGAGAAGGCCTGGGGCAAGATCGACTTCCTGGTCCATGCCATCGGATACGCGGACAAGCAGTTCCTGCGGGGGCGCTACCTCGACACGCCGCGCGCGGCCTTCCTGCAGGCGATGGACATTTCCTGCTTCTCCTTCGTCGCGGTCGGGCAACGGGCGGCAGCGCTGATGTCCGAGGGCGGGTCGCTGCTGACGCTGTCCTACCTGGGCGCGGAGCGCGTCACGCCGCACTACAACGTCATGGGCGTGGCCAAGGCGGCGCTGGAGGCCTCGGTGCGCTACATGGCGACCGACCTCGGCGAGCGCGGCATCCGCGTCAACGCGATCTCCGCCGGCCCGATCAAGACCCTGGCGGCGAGCGGGATCGGCGACTTCCGCTACATCCTGCGCTGGAACCAGTACAATTCGCCGCTGCGCCGGAACGTGACGATCGAGGAAGTGGGCGGGTCGGGGCTGTACCTGCTGTCCGACCTCGCCCAGGGCGTGACCGGTGAAGTCCACCACGTCGATTCCGGCTACCACATCGTCGGCATGAAGAATCCCGACGCGCCGGATATCACGGTGGAGAAGGGCTGACCGCCGCCATCTTCGCGCGCACCCGCCGGTCGTAATCGTCGGCCAGCGCGCCGAGCGCGCCTGCCGCATCCCCTTCGAAGGTCGGCCCGTGCATCAGCGCGAGCCGCCTTGGCGCCAGCCGCGCCAGGCCGCGGATGGTGGCACCCATGCCGGGATTGAGGCTGGAGAAGCCGAACAGATCCTCGGCCTCGATGGCCGGGCCGACGATGTCACCGCCGGTCAGCGCCGCGCCGTTGCCGAGCTGGGTGAACAGGTCGCCGCAGAGCAGAGTGCCGCTCGCTTCCTCATGCAGCACGCCGGCGTCCCAGCCATGCGGGATATGCGGCGTGTCGAGGTAGCGGACGGAAAGCCCGCGGCCGAGTTCAATCCGGGCGCCGTCCTCGAGGATTCGCGGTGGCCGGTCCGCCATGTCGTTCAGCGAGACCATGCAGCCGGTCTGGCCATGCGCGACCTGCGCCTGGGGCGCGACGGCCATCCATTCGTTCATCGCGCCGCATTCATCGGCCTCGTAATGGCCGAAGGCGATCCAGCGGAGGCTCTCGGGCGGGATCAGACGGGCGACGGCGTCGCGCAGGATGGGAAACATCCGCCGCAGCCCGGTGTGGAACAGCAGCGGTTCCTCCCCGCGCAGCAGGAAGTGGTTGAAGGTGAAGCCGGCCGGCGGTGCGATGTCCGGCACATGGACGGACAGGCGATAGATGCTGGCCGCGACCTCGTCGATCTTCGCATCCATGGTCTTTCTCCTGGCGTTTGGGGCGCTCGGATGGCGCCGTCATATTGACTGCACGCGAGTGTTCCATCAAACTGACATCGAAATCAACATTGAATACACATGAGCGTGCAATGAAAATCACATGCCCCGGCCCTATGCCCTGAAGCGCCGCGCCGAACAGCAGGCAGAGACGCGCCTTCGCATCGTCGAGGCTGCCGTCGCCCTGCACGGCAGCGTCGGCCCCGCACGCACCACCTACAGCATGGTCGCCGAGGCGGCGGGCGTGCAGCGCCACACCCTCTATGCCCATTTTCCCGACGAACGGAGCCTGCTGCTCGCCTGTTCCGGCCTGACCGTGGAACGCGACCCGCCGCCCGAGCCCGCCAATTGGCCCGAGGGGCCGGACCGGCTGCGCGCCGGCCTCGATGCGGTCTATGCCTGGTACAGGCGCAACGAGAACCTCGCCGGCTGCGTGCTGCGCGATGCCGAGGTCCATGCGCTGACGCAGGAGGTCAGCGACTTGCGGCTCGGCGCGCCGATGCGGCGCTGCGAGGAGAGCCTCGGCGCGCCGCTCGACCCCACCCAGCGCGCGGTGCTGCGCGTGATGCTGGGCTTCCCCGCCTGGCGCAGCCTGGCGCGCGACAGCGGGTTTGCGCCGGAGCAGGCCGTTGCGGCAGCGATCCGGGCGATCGAGGGGGCGGCCGCCTGACCGCGCGAGCCCCCTCCCGCCACCGCGCGATCTGCTCTAAGCCCGGTAGTCCATGGCCCGACCGACCATCCGCCCCGTTCTGCCGGCCCTGATCGGCCTCACGCTCGCCGCGCCCGCGCTGGCGCAGCAGCCTGCGTCCTGTGCTGCGTCATCCGACGCGCCGCGCACCGCCGCGGAGGTGATCGCCGACGTCAACCGCCAGCGCTGCCCCGCCGGCAGCCGGCTGCGCGTCGCCATGACCATCGCTGGCCAGGCGATCGTCCTGCAGCAATCCGGTATCTGCGAGCCCGACAGCTTCCGCACCATGAGCCGTCGCACGACGGACGATACCCGCGTGCTCGGCGTCACTTGCACCCTCGCCGCGCGCTGAGCATCCCATGTCCCACAACACCTTCGGCCACCTGTTCCGCTTCACCACCTGGGGCGAATCCCACGGTCCCGCCATCGGCTGCGTGGTGGATGGCGTGCCGCCGCGCCTCGCGCTGACCGAGGCCGACATCCAGCCGTGGCTCGACAAGCGCCGCCCGGGTCAGTCGAAATTCGTGACGCAACGCCAGGAACCCGACCAGGTCCGCATCCTTTCCGGCGTCTTCGAGGGGCTGACGACGGGCACGCCCATCGCGCTGCACATCGAGAACACCGACCAGCGCTCCAAGGATTATTCCGAGATCGCCGAGCGTTTCCGCCCCGGCCATGCGGACGTCACCTATGAACTGAAATACGGCATCCGCGACTATCGCGGCGGCGGCCGGTCCTCGGCGCGCGAGACGGCGATGCGCGTCGCCGCCGGCGCTGTGGCGCGCAAGGTGCTCGGACCCGACGTCCGCATCCGTGGCGCGCTGGTGTCGATCGGCGGCGACTGGGTCGATCCCGTGGCCTGGGACTGGGCGGCGGTGGAGGAGAACGCCTTCTTCTGCCCTGACCGCGCGGCGGCCGCGCGGTGGGAGGAACGGCTGCTCGACCTGCGCAAATCCGGCAATTCCGTTGGTGCCGTCATCGAGGTGGTCGCCGAGGGCGTGGCCCCCGGCCTCGGCGCGCCGATCTACGGCAAGTTGGATGCCGACCTCGCTTCGGCGCTGATGTCGATCAACGCCGTGAAGGGGGTCGAGATCGGCGACGGCTTCGGCGCGGCCGCCCTGACAGGTGCCGAGAACGCCGACGAGATGCGGATGAATGCCGATGGCACCGTCGCCTTCCAGTCCAACCATGCGGGCGGGATCCTCGGCGGCATCAGCACCGGCCAGCCCATCGTCGCGCGCTTCGCGGTGAAGCCGACCTCCTCGATCCTGACCCCGCGCGCCGCGGTGGACCGCCAGGGGCGGGAGGTCGAGGTGCAGACCAAGGGCCGCCATGACCCCTGCGTGGGCATCCGCGCGG
Source organism: Roseomonas sp. SRI_022 (assembly GCF_057586215.1). Classification (NCBI taxonomy): domain Bacteria; kingdom Pseudomonadati; phylum Pseudomonadota; class Alphaproteobacteria; order Acetobacterales; family Roseomonadaceae; genus Roseomonas; species Roseomonas sp. SRI_022. The sequence goes on along the minus strand of NZ_JBYCZL010000004.1, from coordinate 211,253 downwards.
TGCCGGTGGGCGAGGCGATGCTCGCCATCGTGCTGGCGGACCACCTGCTGCGGCACCGGGCGCAGAACCCGGATGCACCGAGCGTGGCGCGGCTGCCGCGGAACTGAGGACGGGCGCGCGGCTGCTGTTGGGCCGCGCCAGCGTGAATTCGCGCTGGTCTCCCGGCATGAATCAGGATAATATTCCAGGCATCATCGCCCATGCCACGCCCGCGGGCCACGGCCCGCTTGCCGCATCGTCACGCTTGCCGGCGCGCCGCGCAGGAAGAATAAAGCAATAAAATCCTAAAATCCTAAAATCCTAAAGTGCTAAAAATACCACTGCGGATCGGAAGCGTTGCTCCGGTGCGTCGATGGAACGCCCGGCACCAGGTTCCGGTGGTCCAGGATGCACTGCATCCTGGCGGGGTGAGGTTTGGAGAGGGGCAGCGCCCCTCTCCAATGAGCTGTGCCGCGACTGGCCCGTCGGCCTCACGCTTCGCCGCGCCGTTTGCGCTCCGCCTCGCGCAGATAGTCCTCGGTGGTCTTCACCGCCGGCCGGTCCGGGCCGGCGTACGGATCGAGCCCGCCGGTCGTCGCCTCGGTGATGCGGCAGGATTCGCAGAGGTCGAGGATCGCGGCGCGCTCGGGATCGGCGAACATCCAATGCGCCGACAGCTTCGCCTTCACCCGCGCGATGGAGGATTTCGTGCCGAACAGTGTGCCGCAGCGCGGGCAGGCGGCGGGTTCTTCCTGCTTCACCACCTGCGGCGATGCGGCGGCCTCGGCGAAGTTCAGCCGCGGTTCCAGCGCGATGACTTTCTCCGGGCAGGTCGCGACGCACAACCCGCATTGCACGCAGGCATTCTCGAGGAAGCGCAACTGCGGCGTCTCGGGATTGGCGCTGAAGGCCGAGGTCGGGCAGACGGAGGTGCAGGCGAGGCAGAGCGTGCAGCCTGCGGCATCGACGCGCGCGAGCCCGAAGGGTGCCAACGGCGGCATCGGCACCGCCTCGACATGCGCCGCTGCCGCACTGCGCAGCGCGCGGAAGGCCTGCAGCGCCATCTCGCGCGGCGTGCCGATCGCCTGGTGGGTGGATGGCGCGAAGGCGAAGGGCGCGCGGGGCAGGGCGGCCAGGGCCTCGCCGAGGCTGAAGGGATCGTCGGTCTCCACCACCGCCGCGCGCGGGACTGCGTGCTCAAGGCCCGTCCCGGCCAGTGCCGCATTGGCGTAGTCGAGGTTGCGCAGCAGCCCTTCCGCGCCATGCTTCCGCTTGCCAGGCAGCAGTACGCGCAGGGCGCTCGCGCCCCAGGCGAAGGCGCCGGCGATCAGCGACAGGTCGAGCGCCGTCGGCTCGTTCACCAGCAGCGGCAGCACGCGGGCGGGCAATCCATCGCCGTGGCGCGACAGGGCATCGAGCAGCGGTTCGCCCTGCGCGGCGTCGTGCAGCAGCAGCACCGGCGCCTCGCCACCGGCCTCGCGATAGGCCAGCAGCAACCGGCGCAGCCGGCGTGCCAGCGCAGCCGGCGGCGGCAGCGTGTAGGTCGCCGCACCGGTCGGGCAGACGGCGGCACAGGCGCCGCATCCCGCGCAGATCTCCGCGCTGATCACCACCTGGTCCTTGAGCGGCCCGGTGCCCGGCGTGATCGCCCCGGTAGGACAGAGATCGATGCAGCGCGTGCAGCCGTTGCGCCGGTTGCGCGCATGGGCACAGAGCGCGCCGTCGAAGGCGACGAAGCGCGGCTTGTCGAAGGTGCCGACGAGATCACCGGCGGCGGCGATGGTACGTTCCACCGCCGCGGCATCTGCCGGGTCGGCGCGCAGATAGCCCTGGCGCACCTCCGGCGTCGGGAACAGCGGCGGGTTGCCCGTCAGGTCGATCACGATATCGGCGTGGCTCGTCGCGCCATCCTTGCCCGGACCCCACTCATAGCGGGCGCGGGAGGATGGGCGCGGCAGCGCGGCGCCATCGACCGTCACCTCGAAGGCGCCGAGCCAGCCGGTCGCGGCGCGCGCACGGCCCTTGATCACCGGGAAGGGCGCGGCGCGGGCCGGTGTCACATCCTCCGCGCCGGTCAGCAGCACGGTCAGGTCGAGCCGATCCTGCAGCCGGGACGCGGCCTCCAGCGCCACGGCATCGCGGCCAAGCACCAGCGTCACACCCTGGCTTTCCAGTGGCACCAGCGGCGTCGCGGGCATCGGCTCGGCAGCGGCGGCGATCAGCGCGGCCATCTTGGCGCCGGCATTGCGGCCCTCGACGGCCCAGCCGGCGTGCTCGCGAATGTTGACGAAGGTGGGGGTGGGCGCGCCGGCCTGCTCGGCCTCCTGCGTGAACAGCGGGGCCTGGGCGGTGCAGGCGACGGTCAGCGGGCGGCCGGTGGCCAGCGCCGCGGTGAAGCGGTCGAGCTGCGCCATGCAGAGCTGCTCGGCGCCCCGCAGTTCCGCCCCGCAGCCGCGCGCGATGGCCTTGGCGTCGAGGCGCATGGTGTCTTCGCAACTGCACACCAGGGCGATGCGCCCAACCGTTCCGCTCATCGACAGAAACTTCCTCCGGCGCGCGCCCTGCTGGACCAGCAGGGTCGCGGGCATATATGCCGAGCATAACAGTGTTGCGAGGGAGCGCGTGTCCGAGGGCCTGCCCGAATTGCCGAGCGTCTTCACCCCCATCGTCGCGCTGCGCGAGGGTGGCGATGCTATGGCGCGCGCCGTGGCGATGGCGCCGGACCATGGCGCGGGCACGCTCGTCTGGGTGCGGTCCTGGGCGCGGGTGGAAGCGGCGGTGGTGCTGGAGCCGGAGCAGGCGTTGTCCGCTGCGCGGCCGGCGCTGCTGGCCGGGTTAGTGGCCGCGGCGGATGCGCTCGGTCCCTATGGTCCGCCGGAACTGCCGCTGACCTTCGACTGGCCGGCGACGATCCGGCTGAATGGCGGCGTGATCGGCCAGGCGCGATTCGCGGCACCCCCTGGCTGTGCCGAGGCGGCCGTGCCGGGCTGGATCGTGGTCGGTATCGAACTCGCCTTCGCCGCCACGGTGGACACCGAGCCTGGGCGCCAGCCAGACCGCACGACGCTGTTCGAGGAAGGCTATGACGACGTGACGCCGGCCGACCTGACCGCGGCCTGGGCGCGGCACCTGATGGCGACGCTCGCGGATTGGCAGGCGGGCGGCTTCCGGGTGGTGGCGGAGCGCTATCTGGCGCGGCTCGATCCTGCGCTGGCGCAGGGTACACGGCGCGGGATCGACCCGGCGACGGGAGACCTCGTCATCGAGCGCGACGGCGCGCCGGAACGGATGGCCCTGGCCGAGGCGGTGTCGGCATGACGCGATTGCTGCGCACGATCCGCCTTGACGCTTCGGACGCGCTGGTGTTCCCGCGCGCTGCCGATCCGGGCGAATGGGCGGTCCCGGGCGGCTTCTGCTTCTGGGATGACGATGTGGCGGCACTCGAAGGCAAGCGCCGCCAGGCGTTCCGCGCGGGGTTCCTCGGCCTTGCCAGCTTCGGCTGGTCCACCTTGGTCGAGGTCGCGGAGGCGAACGCGGCGGAACGCGAGGCGGCCGTCGCCGCACTCGCCGCCCACATCCGCAGCGCCCATGGCGCGCCGGACGATGCCGCGGCACGCGCTGCCGCCGAGGAGGAGATCGCCTTCGCCGAGACGCTGTGCGAGCATCCGCCCGGCACCCTGGTCGCGCTGGCGCGCACTGCCGAAGGCGGCGATGTCCGCGAGCGCTTCCGCACCCTGCACGAACGCCCGCAGGAACATCGCGCCTTCGAGACGCTGCCGGTCTTCGCAGCCGTGTCGGTCGAGGGCGAGGAGGAGGCACCGATCCTGCCCGACTTGGCGCGCATGGCACGGACACCGCGATGAGCATGGCACTTTCACCCGGCGACTTCTGGGTCGCCTCCGGCCATCACCTCTGTGACGTGGCCGAGCATGGCCGCCTGGCCGCGACGGCGGATCTGTGGCGCGCCTTCCTCGCGCGGCCAGAACTGATCCCGCCCGAGGAAGCCTGTGACGCCGAGCGCGCGTTGCATGCCGCGCTGATGGAGGACCCGGCGCAGGCCGTGTCGTCTGCACGGATCGTCGCGCTGGCGGATGCGGATGCGCGGGAGAATTTCGGGCATTTCCTCGCCTTCCGCGACCGCGTGATCGCACAGCCCTCGCTCGAGGCCGCCTGGATCGCGCTGTATCGCGACGGCGTGGCCGGCATCCCGCCGATCCTGCTGCAGATGCTGACGCATCTCGTCGCCCGCGCGGCGCTTGAAGGGGAGGGCGATCCCTTCGCTCTGCGCGCGGGGGAATTGCTGTTCCGCACCCAGCGCGCCGCCATCCACCAGGGCGCGATGCTGCTGGCGGATGAGGAGGTCGTCGAGATGCGCGGCCGCGACGGCGGCTTCGGCGCACTCGGCCAATTGCTGGTCGAAGCCGGCGCACCGCCGCGCGAGGTCGAACTCGACGTGCTGGGCGACGCCAATGCGCATCTCTATCACGGGCGATCGGATGCGCATGACTTCGCGCTCGACATCGCCGAGGGACGCGACGGGCAGCGGGGCATCGCCCGCGCGCTGGAACGCTTCATCGCCCATCTGTTCGGGGAAGCGGTGACGATACGCGCCGTGCCGGTCATCGAGGATGCCAACTGGACCTGGCATGTCGGTCTCGATGCCGAGGCGAGCGCGATCGCCAACGATCTGTGGAACGGCAAGAAGGTGCGGCAGGAACGGCTCGCACGCATCCTCTGGCTCGGCGTGCTGGAATTCGGTGATGCGTCGCGCGTGCTGCCGCGCGTCGCGGGCCGGCCGGTCTATCTCGCACTCGCGATGGATGCGGCGAACCGGCTGCGCATGAAGCCGCAGAACCTCGTCACTGGCCTGCCGCTGACGGCGCGGGAGGATGCGGCATGACGCTGGACGTCCCGGGCAGCATTTACATCTCGGTCGGCGTGGTGGCCGAACGCCGCCCTGGCGCGACGCCCTGGGCCGAGCATGCCTGGGTGGCGCGGGAGGTGCTGGAGGACGCGCCGGCGCTGCCGCCCTGGACCATGCTGCGGGAGGAAGCGGGCCGCACCCTGTTCTTCGCCGGCATCGCCGAGGTGGCGCTGCATCCGACCGACACCGACAACTACATCCACAACCTGCAGCAGGAGAATCCGCGCATCTGGGTCGTGCTCCGTCCGGTGGAACAGGCCCCCGGGTATCGGCTGCAGGCCGTCACCGTCGATGCGGGGGAAGCGGAACTCTACGCCGGACCGGGCTCCGACCTGCTGGAGGCGCTGCCGTTGCCGGCCGGGCTGCGGGTGGTTCTCGAAGGCTTCATCGCCGAACACCACAAGCCGCGTGAATTCCACAAGCGCAAGCGCGACCGGGCGGATACCGAAGCACTTGGCCGCCGTTCGCGGCTGGAGGAGACATGAGCGAGGAAGGCTTCCTCTCCCGCTGGTCGCGGCGCAAGCGCGCCGCGGAGGCCGGGCAGCCGGCCGAGGAACCGGTCGCGGTCGAACCGGGCCCCGCGGAGCCGCTCGCTCCGGCGCCGGAGGAACCGCCCTTCGACATCACCACCCTGCCACCGATCGAGAGCCTGTCGATCGAAAGCGACTTCGCCGCCTTCCTGCGCAAGGAAGTGCCGGAGGCGCTGAAGCGCGCGGCGCTGCGCAAGGCGTGGTCGCTTGATCCGGCGATCCGCGACTTCGTTGGTCCCGCCGACTACGCCTGGGATTACAACGCGCCCGATGGCGTGCCCGGCGCCTCGTTCGACCTGACGGGCAACATCAAGGACATGCTCGCCCGCGTCTTCGGTGTACCGGAGGACACCCCGGCCACGGCATCGCCCGTCGCGGAACCGGACAGCGAGGCCCCCGCACCGACTGTGGACCAGGCCGTGCCGCCAGCGCCGGTCGCGCTCGCCGAGGCGCCGGCCGCCGAGGCCGCTGACACCCCCGCGCCCACGCCGCGCCGCCATGGTTCCGCTCTGCCGAATTGATAGGAATTCGCAAGAACTCGTAACGATTTCATGGAGTTGTTTTGCGCAGCCTACTCAGAGTAAAATTGTCGGAAATGGGAGGACCGGGAGCAGTCGCGGCATGTCCATGACGGGCGACGGTGACAGGGTTGGCGGGTCGATCACGACCGAGCGCGCGAGGTTGTTCGCACTTCTCGGCCGTCTCCTCGTGGCTGCGCCCGATGCCATGCTGCTCGATGCTCTGGCCCGTCTGCGCGGCGACCGCACCACACTTGGCGAGGCCTATGGCGCCCTGGCCCGCGCGGCGGCGGCGACCGACAGCGTCGCCGCGGAACGCGAATTCCACGACCTGTTCGTCGGCCTCGGGCGCGGCGAGTTGCTGCCCTTCGCCTCCTACTACATCACCGGCTTCCTGCATGAACGCCCGCTCGCGGAGATCCGCGGCGCGCTCGCACGGCTCGGGCTGGAACGCAGCGAGGGCATCGCCGAACCGGAAGACCACATCGGCACGGTCTGCGAGGTCTATGCCGGGCTGCTGTCCGGCAGCTTCGAGGGCGGCGCCGCCGCGGCCGAGGATTTCTTCGACACGCACATGCGGCCCTGGGCGGGCCGCTTTTTCACCGATCTCGAATCAACGGGGGCGGCGCGCTTCTACGGCGCCGTCGGGCGGCTCGGCCGCACCGCGATCGAGATCGAGCAGGCGGCCATGGGGCTGCCGGCATGAGGGTTCTGGGAGACGGGTGAGATGAGCACGAAGGACAGTGACGTGGCCGAGCGCCGGGGCTTCCTGCGGGCGCTGGGCCTTGGCGGCGTTGCCGCCGCGGCCGCCGCCGGGACCGTCGAGGCGGCCGGGACCTATGACCCGCAACGCGCCGATGCCGTGCCGCCGGCGCTCGCACGCAAGGAGGACGCGGCCGAGCGCATCAAGGCGCGCTACCAGCCCAATGCCGCCGACGTGCAGGCCTATTATCGCACCAACCGCTACGGCGGCTGAGCGCGCAACGAGAGGGAGGCAAACCCCATGCTGATCAAGCGTTCCGAAGCGCGCGCGGGCCGGCAGCGCCTTGCCGCGGCCTATGCCGGACTGTCCCCGGGCGGGCTTGATCGCCGCGCCTTCCTGAAGCAGGCGGGTGTCACCGGCGTCGGCCTGTCCGCACTCGGCGCCATTCCGCTGACCACGGTGCGCCCCGCCGCGGCCGGACCGGTGAACCATGCCGAGCCGGTCACGCGGGTGAAGAACATCTGCACCCATTGTTCGGTGGGCTGCACCGTGACGGCCGAAGTGCAGAACGGCGTCTGGGTTGGCCAGGAGCCGTCCTGGGACAGCCCGATCAACCGCGGCACGCATTGCGCGAAGGGTGCGGCGATCCGCGAGCTGGTGCATGGCGAACGGCGCCTGAAGTACCCGATGAAGAAGGTCAACGGGCAGTGGCAGCGGATCGACTGGGACACCGCGCTGAACGAGATCGCCGACAAGCTGATGGCGATCCGCCAGGCGAGCGGGCCTGACGCGGTCTTCTGGCTCGGCAGCGCCAAGCAGTCCAATGAGGGTTCCTACCTGATGCGGAAGTTCGCCGCCTTCTGGGGGACGAACAACGTCGATCACCAGGCGCGCATCTGCCATTCGACGACCGTTGCCGGCGTGGCCAATACCTGGGGCTACGGCGCGATGACGAACAGCTACAACGACATCCGCAATTCCAAGACGATGATCATCATGGGCGGCAATCCCGCCGAGGCGCATCCGGTCTCGCTCCAGCACCTGCTGTCGGGCAAGGAGATGAACCGCGCCAACATGATCGTCATCGATCCGCGCTTCACGCGCACGGCGGCGCACGCGACCGAATATGTGCGCATCCGCCCGGGCACCGACATCCCGGTGGTCTGGGGTATGCTCTGGCACATCTTCCAGAATGGCTGGGAGGACAAGGAGTTCATCCGCCAGCGCGTCTACGGCATGGACGACATCCGCGCCGAGGTCGCGAAGTGGAATCCGCAGGAGGTCGAGCGGGTCACCGGCGTGCCGGAGGCGCAGCTGCGCAAGGTCGCGGAGAAGTTCGCGAAGGAGAAGCCGGCGACGCTCATCTGGTGCATGGGCGCGACCCAGCACACCGTGGGCACCGCCAATGTGCGCGCCTTCTGCGTATTGACGCTGGCCACCGGCAATGTCGGCGGCAACGGCAACGGCGCCAACATCTTCCGTGGCCACTGCAACGTGCAGGGCGCGACCGATGTCGGCCTCGATGTCGTGACGCTGCCGCACTACTACGGCCTCGACGCCAATGCCTGGCGGCATTGGTCACGCGTCTGGGATGTCAGCTACGAAAGCATGATGTCGCGGTTCGACAGCCCGCAGATGGCCGAGACGCCGGGCATTCCGACGACACGCTACTTCGATGCCATCCTGCTGCCGAAGGACCAGGTGCAGCAGCGCGACAACCTGAAGGGCATGGTGGTGTTCGGCCATGGCGGCAACACCGTCACCCGCATGCCCGAAGCCGCCCGCGGGCTTGAGAAGCTCGACCTGCTGGTGGTGGCCGATCCGGTTCCGACCACCTTCGCTGTGCTGGCGAACCGGCAGGACAACACCTACCTGCTGCCGATCTGCACGCAGCTCGAATGCACGGGCAGCAGGACGGCGTCGAACCGTTCGCTCCAGTGGGGCGAGCAGATCGTCAAGCCGCTGTTCGAATCGAAGAACGACTATGAGGCGATGTACCGCCTGGCCGGCGCGCTCGATCGCGCGGCGGAGCGGCGCAGCATGACCATCCGCTTCCAGGCGGAGATGTTCAAATCCTACCAGGTGAACGGGCAGGAGCCGACCGCGGAGAGCATCCTGAAGGAGATGAACCGCGGCGCGCTCAGCACCGGCTATTCCGGCCAGTCGCCGGAGCGCCTGAAGCTGCACATGGCGAACCAGCAGCATTTCGACCTGGTGACCCTGCGCGGCAAGGAAGGCACGCCGGTCGCCGGCGAGTTCTACGGCCTGCCCTGGCCCTGCTGGGGCACGCCGGAGATGAAGCATCCCGGCACGCACATCCTCTACAACACCAACCTGCATGTGAAGGAAGGCGGCGGCACCTTCCGTGCGCGCTTCGGCGTGGAGCGCAACGGCGTCTCGCTGCTGGCCGAGGGCTCCTATTCCAAGGGCTCCGAACTGACCGATGGCTATCCCGAATTCACCACGGCGGTGCTGCAGCGCCTTGGGTGGCTCGACCAGCTGACGGAGGCGGAGAAGGCGCAGATCGCGCGGCAAGGCGGCACGGCGTCCTGGGCCACCGACCTTTCCGCCGGCATCATCCGCGTCGCCATGGAGCATGGCTGCGTGCCCTATGGCAACGCCAAGGCCCGCGCCAATGCGTGGAACCTGCCGGACCCCGTGCCGGTGCACCGCGAGCCGATCTACACGCCGCGCACCGACCTGATCGCGCAGTATCCGACGCTGTCGGACCGCCGCGCCTTCCGGCTGCCGAACATCGGTCAGACGGTGCAGAACCGGGCCAAAGACCTCGCGCCGAACTTCCCGATCATCCTCTCCTCCGGCCGTCTGGTGGAATACGAGGGCGGCGGCGAGGAGACGCGGTCGAACAGGTGGCTCGCGGAGCTTCAGCAGGACATGTTCGTCGAGATCAACCCTGCCGACGCGGCGTCGCGGAACATCCGTGACGGCGGCTGGGTGCTCGTGAACGGTCCCGAGATGCCGCAAGGCAAGGCGGTGCGGGTCAAGGCGCTGGTGACCGAGCGCGTGGGCCCCGGCGTGGCGTGGATGCCCTTCCACTTCGCCGGTTGGTTCATGCAGGAGGATCAGCGAAGCCGCTATCCGCAGGGCGCCGATCCCATCGTGCTCGGCGAATCGGTGAACACCGTCACAACCTACGGCTACGATCCCGTGACCTTCATGCAGGAAACCAAGGTCACTCTCTGTCAGATCCGCGCGGCTTGAGGGAGGGCACGGACAATGGCCCGCATGAAGTTCCTGCTCGACGCCGAGCGCTGCATCGAATGCAACGCCTGCGTCACCGCCTGCAAGAACGAGAACGAGGTGCCCTGGGGCATCAACCGCCGCCGCGTCGTCACCATCAATGACGGCAAGCCGGGGGAACGGTCGGTCTCCATGGCCTGCATGCACTGTACGGATGCGCCCTGCGCGGCGGTCTGCCCGGTGTCGTGCTTCTACACCACGGCCGATGCGGTGGTGCTGCACGACAAGGACCTGTGCATCGGCTGCGGCTACTGCTTCTACGCCTGCCCCTTCGGTGCGCCGCAGTATCCGCGCCTCGGCAATTTCGGCAGCCGTGGCAAGATGGACAAGTGCACCTACTGCGCCGGCGGCCCGCAGGCCGACAACTCCGAGGCGGAGTACATCCAGTACGGATCGAACCGCCTGGCACAAGGCAAGCTGCCGCTCTGCGCCGAGATGTGTTCGACCAAGGCGCTGCTCGCCGGCGATGGCGAGGTGATCGCCCAGATCTACCGTGAACGCGTGCAGCGGCGCGGCTACGGCTCAGGCGCCTGGGGCTGGCGTACCGCCTATCGCGAAACCGTGGCGATCTGAGGGAGGCACCGCGATGAAGATCCGCATCCTCGCCTTGCTTCTCGCACTGGCCTGTGCCGGTGCCGGCCCTGCCTTCGCGCAGGGCACGACGGCCACGCCACCGTTGGCCGACGAACTCGCCATCCAGGCACTGCTGCGTGGCGAACCCGTGCATGGCCGCATCACCATTCCCGACCAGCGCGCGGCGAACCTCATCCAGCCGCAGGGCCGCGAATGGCGTGAATTCCACAATGTGACGCTGGCCTGGGTGGGCGGCATCGCGGTGCTGGGCATGTTCGCCCTGCTGGCCGTGTTCCGCCTGGCCAAGGGACGCATCCCGATCGAGGGTGGGCGGTCGGGCCGCACCATCCTGCGCTTCAATGTCTTCGAGCGCGCAAACCATTGGATGGTCGCGTCCAGCTTCATCGTGCTGGCGCTGTCGGGGCTGAACCTGACCTTCGGCCGCCACATCCTGCTGCCGCTGGTGGGGCCGGAAGCGTTCACCGCGATCAGCCATTGGGGCAAGATGGCCCACAACTTCCTGGCCTTCCCCTTCACCCTCGGCCTGGTGCTGATGGTGCTGATCTGGGCGAAGGACAACATTCCGAACGGCACTGATATCCGCTGGTTGAAGGCCGGCGGTGGCCTGGTCGGGCATGGGGAACCCGACAGCGGCCGCTTCAATGCCGGGCAGAAGGGGATCTTCTGGATCACCGTGCTCGGCGGCGCGGCGGTGACGGTGACCGGCTACATGCTGGTCTTCCCCTTCGTCTTCGCCGACGTGAACGGCATGCAGCTCAGCCACATGATCCACAGCATCGTCGCGGTGCTGATGATCGCGGTGATGCTGGCGCATATCTACATCGGCACGGTCGGCATGGACGGCGCGGTCGAGGCGATGACCACCGGCCAGGTGGACCTGAACTGGGCGAAGCAGCATCACAACCTCTGGGTCGCGCAGGAGATGGCCAAGGGCCGCGGCGCCGCCCAGCCGGACAGCGCGAAGGCTGCCGGCGCCGATTGACGGCGCCCGTTCCGGGACGCACATCACGCGGGCGCATGGCGATGGTCATGCGCCCGTCGTATTTCGGGGAACAGACGTGACGCGCATCATCGGCCTCGCCGGCTGGAGCGGGGCAGGCAAGACGACCCTGATGATCAAGCTGCTGCCCAGCCTGATCGGACGCGGGCTTGCGGTGTCGACGCTGAAGCACGCCCATCATCGCTTCGATGTCGATGTGCCGGGCAAGGATTCGTATGAGCATCGCCGCGCCGGGGCGCAGCAGGTCATGGTCGCATCCGGTGCGCGCTGGGCGCTGATGACGGAACTGCGCACGGCGCGGGAGCCGACGCTGCCCGAACTCGTCGCGCGCATGGACCCCGTGGATCTGATCATTGTCGAGGGCTTCAAGCGCGACGCGCATCCGAAGATCGAGATCCATCGCGCCGCCAACGAGAAGCCCTGGATGCGTCCCGACATGCCGGGGATCGTCGCCGTCGCTTCCGACGTGCCCGCGCCCTACGACCTGCCGCGCGCGCATCTCGACGACATCGAGGCGATCGCCGCGCTCGTGCTGGCCCACGCCGCGCCGCTCGAGGCCGTAGCCTGGGCGCAGCGGCAGGAGGCCTGAGTGGCGCAACTCAGCGACGACTGCTTCGCCTTCGGCGGCACCCTCATGTCGGTGGAGGAGGCGCAGGCGCTGATCATCGACCGCATCCCCGCCGCCGAGGGCGAGGAGCAGGTGCCGCTGACTGCCGCGCGCGGCCGGGTGCTGGCGCGCGACCTTCTTGCCGGAACGCCGCTGCCGCCCTTCGCGAATGCCGCCGTGGATGGCTGGGCCTTCCGTCATGCCGATCTGCTGCCCGACGCGCCGACGCGACTGGTCGAGGCCGGGCGCGTCGCCGCTGGGCAGGCCGCCGCGCGGCCGGTCGCGCCGGGGGAGGCGATGCGCGTTTTCACCGGCGCGCCGATGCCCCCCGGTGCCGACACCTGCGTGATGCAGGAGGACGTGGCGCAGGACGGTTCCGCCATACTGGTGCCGCAGGGCCTCAAGCGCGGTGCGAATGCCCGCCCGGCGGGGGAGGACGTCGCGCTCGGTGCGCTGGCGCTGCCCGCCGGCCGGTTGATCGGCCCGGCCGAGGCGGGGCTGGCTGCGGCGCTCGGCCAGGCGGTCCTGGCGGTGCGGCGGCGGCCGCGCGTGGGTGTCTTCTCGACCGGGGATGAACTGGCTGAACCGGGCGGCGAGTTGGGGCCGGCGCAAACCTATGACAGCAACCGCTTCACGCTGCTCGCGCTGCTCGCGGGCCTGCCCTGCGAGGCGCGCGACCTCGGCATCCTGCCCGACGACCCCGTCCGCACTGCCGTCGCTCTGGCCAAGGCCGCGCGCGACCATGACGTGCTGTTGACCAGCGGCGGTGTCTCGACCGGGGAGGAGGACCATGTCCGCGCCGCCATCAAGACGGGCGGACGGCTGGTGTTCTGGCGCCTCGCCGTGAAGCCGGGGCGCCCGGCGGCGATGGGCGTGGTGGAAGGGACGCCCGTGATCGGGCTGCCGGGCAATCCGGTGGCTGCGGTGGTGTGCTTCCTGCACCTCGCGCGGCCGCTGCTGCTGCGCCTGGCCGGGGCCGAGGACCGGCCGCTGCCGCGCTTCGCCGTGACGGCGGACTTCGCCTATCGCAAGAAGGCAGGGCGGCGCGAATACGTCCGCGTCACGCTGGCAACAGCGGACGGGCAGACACGTGCGCGCAAATTCCCGCGCGAGGGCGCGGGCTTGCTGACGTCACTGACGGAATCGCACGGCTTCGCCGAATTGCCGGAGGCAATCACCGCCGTGGCGCCGGGCGACGCCATCACCGTGCTGCCCTTCGCCGGCATGCTGTAGTGGACGCCGCCATTTCGGCGCTGTTGCTCTGCGCCCTGGGCGTGGTGCTGATGCGGCACGACCTGCGCGGCCTGATCCGTCGCCGGACCTGGCGGAGCACCGAGGCGCGGATCACCTTCCTGCCCGAAGCGACCGGCCCGTCCTGGCGCATCGACTTTATCCTGCCCGATGGTGCGCCGGTCAGCGTGCTCACCCGCGATCTGCGCCTGGTGGCGCGGCGGGCGGAGAATGGGCGGGTGCGCTTGCTCTACGACCCGGTGGCGCCGGACCGCGTGGACCTGCCGGGCCCGCCTGGGATCGGCCTGGTGGTGGGGCTGGCGCTGGCGGGGCTTGGCGTCGCGCAGCTGCTGCGCTGACGCCGGCGCGTCAGATCCGTGCGCCCGAGGTCGTAAAGGCGACCTGCGCCGTCTGCTGGAACCTGGTGTCGAGGACATAGGCCGCGCCGACCGCGACGATGACCGCGATGACGATGCCCGACAGGATGGCCTTCATTCTGGCATTTCCCTCACACGCAACTCATTCGTCTATGGCGACGCGCCGGGCCGAATGCAACAGCGGCATCAGGCGTTCGGCTTCAGCGAGGTCCTCGGGCGCATTGGCGTTGAAGAAGGGATCGACGGGCGTGGCTGGCCAATCGGCATGGGCGCAACCGTGGCGTGCGGTCCAGCGGTCGATCTTGCGCTCGCCGGCCAGCAAGGCGGCGCGCAGATCCGCCCGCAGCGCCACGGGCCACAGCCCGACGGGCGGGTGCGTCTGCCCGTCCGACCGCGCGCAGGCCAAGGGCGTCTCGGCGGCCGCGCGCGCCGCATGCAGCGTGGTGACGAGGTCTTCCGGAATGAAGGGCGAATCGCCCGGCACCGACACCATCCAGGGCAACTCGGGCCGATGCTCCGCCGCCCAGTCCAGCGCCGCCAGGATACCGGCGAGCGGACCCGGATGGTCCGGCAGGCCATCGGCGACGACCGGCAGGCCATAACCCGCGAAGCGCGCCGGATCGCCATTCGCGTTCAGGATCACCGCCGCCACCTGCGGCGCCAAGCGCCCGAGCGCGTGGTCCAGCATCGGTCGCCCGCCCAGCAGCCGCAGCGGCTTGTCGCCGCCGCCCATGCGTCGCGCCAGCCCGCCGGCGAGGATGCAGCCCAGCGTATCAGCCCGCATCGTCGCCCGCCGCCATCGCCTCGGCGCTGTTCTTGCGCCAGTGCTTCGCGGACTCCTCCTCGACGTAGTTGAGGTCGGCGTCGAACACGATGCGATCCTCCCCCGCCAGCGCTACGAAGCGCTTACCTTTGCAGCGGCCAATCAGCGTCAACCCGGCCTCCTTCGCCAGTTCGACGCCCCAGGCGGTGAAGCCGGATCGCGAGACCAGGATCGGGATGCCCATGCGCACCGTCTTGATGACCATCTCCGAGGTCAGCCGCCCGGTGGTGTAGAAGATCTTGTCATCCGGGGTTTCGCGCGCGCGGAACATCCAGCCGGCGATCTTGTCCACGGCGTTGTGGCGGCCGACATCTTCCATATAGACGACCGGCTGGTCGCGCAGGCACAGCGCGCAGCCATGGATCGCACCGGCTTCCAGGTACAGCGTCGGCAGCGTGTTGATCCGGTGCAGCAGGCGGTACAGCCAGGATGTGCGGAGTTCCGACTTCGCCAGCCGCACCTGCGCGAAGCCTTCCATCAAATCGCCGAAAGCGGTCCCCTGCGCGCAGCCGGACGTCAGTGTCTTCTTCCGCAGCTTCTCCTCGAAATCCGTCCGCTCCGGCGTGCGCACGATGACCACGCCAAGATCGTCGTCGTAATCCACGCCCGTGACCACGGCATCCGGCTTCAGCATCCCCTGGTTCAGCAGGTAGCCCAGGGCGAGATCCTCCGGCCGGTCGCCGATCGTCATCATGGTGACGATCTCCTGTCCGTTGAGGAACAGGGTCAGCGGGCGCTCGACGGTGACGGAGGTCTCGATCGGCGCACCGGTATGGTCCACGCCGCTGACGCGGCGCGTCAGGCGCGGATCGGTGGGGTCGGGCTTGACGCGGAGCAGGTCGGACATGGAAGGCAGATGGCGCGGAGACGGGACCGGCGCAAGTTCGGAGGGGCGCCGCCCCTCCGAGCCACCCCGCCAAACGGCAGTGCCGTTTGGATAGCCGTCACCCGGCGCCGGGCGCGGCAGGCAGCGCGATGCCGCGCCCGGCGTAGAAGCGGGCGAACTCGGCGACGGGCAGGCGCGCGTCGCGCTGCGACGCATCGGTGTCGCCGGATGGGTTGTGGAAGCGCAGCACGTCGTCCTCGGCACCGAAGACCAGCACCAGATGGCCGCCGCGCGCGGGCGGTTCCGCATCGGCGCGGCGGATCGCGGGATGCACCGAGGCGATGAACAGGCCGCCATCACGCACCATCGCCGGGATTTCTTCGGCCGGCACATCGACGCGCACCTCGGCGGAGACGCGCGGCACCGCGCACAGCCATTCCGCGGCCGGCGCGTAGATCAATCCGCGGATACCGCCATCCGGCTGCACGACGTAGCCGCCGCGTCTCGTCAGTTCCCGCGCCAGGTCGAAGGCGCGCGGCGGCTCCATCCCGCGCGCCGCGACCGCCATGCGGAGGCAAGCGACGCCGCAGAGATGATCCGCCCAGGTCTCGTAATCCGCCGCCCCCGCCGCGCCGGAACGCGGCCAGAGCGGATCATCCGCCGCACGCAACGTGCCGGCGAGGATCTCGGCGATGCGGTCGGCGGATTCCCACTGCCCGAAGTAGGGTGGGATCACCGCGGTCCCTGCGCCCGGCCGCGCCGCCAGACATCGTCGGGCGGAGACCAGTTGGCGGTGTCGCGCAATTCCTTCGCCAGGCCCTCGGCCATCGCCTCGAAGATCGCCTTGCCCTTCTCAGGCGTGGCCGCACGCGCATCGCCACGCACACCGGTCACGGGCGCGCGTTCGGAGAAGGACCAGAAGCGTGAGGACACCTGCTGCCCGGCGTCGAAATTCCCGGGCGAGACCGAGTTCGCGATCTCGCCCATCCGCACCTGCGCGGGGTCGAGATGCATCCAGATGCTCGTCTCGCCCTCGCAGGCGTGGTGGATGGCCTTCTGCGCCGTCAGCGCCGCGGAGATCGCGGCGGGTGCGACCTTGGTGATGGTCGTGGTCAGCACCGGGATGCCGAATTCATGCGCGAGTTCCCGCGCCGAGACGGCGAGCGGGTCGATGTTTCCGCCATGCGAGTTGAACAGCATGACGCGGGAGAAGCCATCCGCGAGCAGCGACTTCACGATGCAGCGCAGCACCGCGGCGAAGGTCGCGTAGTCGAGGCTGATCGTCCCGCCGAAGGGGAAGTGATGCTCGGAAAGGCCGAGCCACATCGGTGGCGTCACCACGGCCGGCAGGTCGGCGCAGAGTTCCGCCGCGCGGACCGACACCGAATGGCCGATGAAGCTGTCCGTCCAGACCGGCAGGTGCGGGCCGTGCTGCTCCAGGCTCGCAACGGGAACGACGACGACGGCGTTGCGTTCGGCCAGTGCGCGCAGTTCCGGCGCGGTCAGGCGTTCCCAGCGGGTTTCGGTCATGTCAGCCCCTTCCCATGGCGTAGAATTCGTCATTGGGGCGCAGATTGGTCACGTTGGCCAGACGGTTCGACATGCCGAAGAAGGCGGCGATGGCGGCGATGTCCCAGATCGCTTCCTCATCGAAGCCGGCCTTGCGCAGCGCCTTGTGGTCGTCCTCGTTCACCTCGTTGGCGCGCAGCGTCACCTTGATGGCGAATTCCAGCATCGCCTTCTGCTTGTCGGTGATGTCCGCCTTGCGCCAATTGGCGGCGATCTGATCGGCGATCAGCGGGTTCTTCGCGCGGATGCGCAGGATCGCGCCATGTGCCACGACGCAGTACTGGCACTGGTTCAGCGCGGAGACGGCGACGACGATCATCTCCCGTTCCGCCTTGGACAGCCCCTCGGCCTTGTCCATCAGTGTGTCGTGATAGGCCATGAAGGCGCGGAATTCCGCCGGCCGGTGCGCGAGCATCAGGAAGACGTTGGGGATGAAGCCCGACTTCTCCTGCACCGTCAGGATGCGCGTGCGGATGTCCTCGGGCAGCGTCTTGATGTCGGGGATTGGCGTGCGGGCGATGGGCTTCGTCATGGGATCCGTCCTGGCGTTGTTTGCTGGACGGTGTCGCGCCATGGGAGGCCGCTCGCAAGGGGTTCATTGGAGGGGCCTTGCCCCTCCGGTCCTCAGTCGAGACCCAGCAGCCCCCGCGCGAAATCGCGCGCCTCGAAGGGGCGGAGATCCTCGGCCTTTTCGCCGACACCCACGACATGGACCGGCAGGCCGAATTCCTGCGCCAGCGCGACGACGACGCCGCCCTTGGCCGACCCGTCCAGCTTCGTCACGGCGAGGCCGGAGACATCGACCATCTCCTTGAACACCTTCACCTGCTGCACGGCGTTCTGGCCGGTGGTGGCATCCAGCACCAGCAGCACGGAATGCGGCGCGGTGTCATCGACGCGACGGATGACGCGGATGACCTTGCGCAACTCCTCCATCAGCGCGGACTTGTTGTGCAGGCGCCCCGCGGTATCGACCAGCAGCACGTCGAGGCCTTCGGCACGCGCCGCGGACAACGCGTCGAAGGCCAGGCCCGCCGCATCGGCGCCGGGCTTGGCGGGTGGGAAGAAGCGCGCGCCGGTGCGATCCGCCCAGACCTGCAGCTGTTCGACCGCGGCGGCGCGGAAGGTGTCGCCCGCGACGAAACCGGTCTTCAGCCCCTGGTCGCGATACTGCTTGCCGAGCTTCGCGATGGTCGTCGTCTTGCCCGTGCCGTTCACGCCGACCACCAGTACGACATGCGGGGCGCGGGCGGGTTCGATCACCAGCGGCTTCGCGACGGGGCCGAGGATCGTGGCGATCTCCTCAGCCAGCGTCGTCTTCACCTCCTCATCGGTGACTTCCTTGCCGAAGCGCGTCTTGCGGAAGCCTTCCACGATGCGCCGCGACGCCGCGACGCCGAGATCCGCGGCGATCAGCGTCTCCTCCAGCTCCTCGAGCGCCTCCTCGTCCAGCTTTCGCTTGGTGAAGAGCGTGGTGACGCTGTCGGTGAGCTTGGCGGTGGACCGCGCCAGCCCGGCCCTGAGGCGGGAGAACCAGCCTTGGCGCGGGGCGGGTTCGGCCGCTGGCGCCTCGGGTGCCAGGGCGGTCGTTGGCGGCGCCTCGGCCGGGGGTAGCGGTTGCGGCGGGGGCAGTTCCTCGGGCGTGGGCTCCGTCGGCTCCTCGACCGGGGGCGGTGCCTCCGGCGGAGCGCTCGGCGGCGGTTCCTCCACGGGCTGCGGTGGAGCGGGCTCCGGCGCAGGGGGCGGGGTTTCCGGGGGCGGTGAGGGCGCTTCCGGCGTGAGCGGCGGCGAGCTTTCCGCCGGCGGCTGCGGCTCAGCCTCGGCCGCGCCGCCGCGGAACCGGGTCCACAGGTCGCGCAGCGCCATCAGGCGGCCTCCGCCAGCAGGGCGTCGCGCGTCGCGCCCGTGACGCGCAGGCGGCGGATCTCGCCGGGCACCGCGACGCCGCGCGCCAGGCGCAGCGGGGCGAAGTGTTCGGTGTGGCCGCGATCGGCGTGTTCGAACAGCACCGCTTCCTCCTGCCCGATGCGGGCGTCGAACAGGCGCGATGCGGCGCGCGCCCCGGCCTCACGCAGGCGCGCAGCGCGTTCCTTGCGAACCGGCACGGGCAGCTGCGGCATACGCGCGGCCGGCGTGTCCGGGCGCTCGGAATAGGGGAAGACGTGCAGGAAGCTCAGCCCGCAATCCTCGACCAAGGCGAGGGTCTCGCCGAAATGCGCCTCGGTCTCGGTCGGGAAGCCGGCGATCAGGTCGGCGCCGAACACCATGCCGGGTCGCAGACGGCGGGCGCGGTTGGCGACCGCGATGGCGTCCGCACGCAGGTGCCGCCGCTTCATGCGCTTCAGGATCAGGTCCGCGCCGTGCTGCAGCGACAGGTGCAGATGCGGCATCAGTCGAGGCTCCTCGGCGATCAGGCGCCACAGGTCGTCATCGACTTCCACGGGGTCGAGCGAGGACAGCCGCAACCGCGGCAGTTCTGGCACCAGCGCGAGCAGGCGTCGCACCATCTGCCCCAGCGTCGGCCGTCCCGGCAGGTCCGGCCCGTAGGAGGTGATGTCCACCCCGGTCAGCACGACCTCTCGATACCCGGTCTGCACAAGGGCGCGCACCTGCTCGACGATCGCGCCGATCGGCACGGATCGTGACGGGCCACGGCCAAATGGGATGACGCAGAAGGTGCAGCGGTGGTCGCAGCCCTGCTGGACTTGCACGAAGGCCCGCGCGCGGCCGGCGAATTCGGTCACGAGATGCGCGGCCGTCTCGGTCGCCGCCATGATGTCGGTGACCGGGGCAGGGGGGGCGTCCAGCGCGGCCCAGGTTTCGGGCTTCAGCTTGTCGGCATTGCCGATGACACGTTCGACGCCGGCGATGGCGGCCCACTTCTCGGGCGCGATCTGCGCGGCGCAGCCGGTGACGATGATGCGCGCGCCGGGATTGTCGCGATGCGCGCGGCGGATCGCCTGGCGCGCCTGGCGTTCGGCCTCGGCCGTGACGGCGCAGGTGTTCACCACGATGGCGCCGGCGTGGCCCGCCTTCGTCGCGAGGTCGCGCATCGCCTCGGATTCATAGGTGTTCAGGCGACACCCGAAGGTCAGCACCTCGATGCTCACGGGGCGAGGCCTTCGAGGTCGAGCGTGCCTGTGAAAGCGGTCGCGACCGGGCCGGTCATCAACACATGGCCGTCGGATTCCCGCCATTCCATGACCAGGTCGCCGCCCGGCATGGTCACGGTTGCCCGCCGCCCGGTCAGCCCGCGGCGCACCGCATTCACGATGCCCGCGCAGGCGCCCGACCCGCAGGCGAGCGTCATCCCGGCCCCGCGTTCCCAGATCACCAGGCGCATATGCGTGGGCGAAAGGATCTGCGCGAAGCCGATATTGGCCCGATGCGGGAATATCGGATCGTGTTCCAGCCGCGGGCCGATCTCCGTCACCGGAATGGCGTCGAGATTGTCCACGAAGTAGGTCGCGTGCGGGTTGCCCATGGAACAGGCGGCCGGATCGGCGACCGGCCCGAAGGCGAGCGGCACATGCAGCGTGTCCATCTCGCGGGCCAGCGGCACATCCTGCCAGCCGATCCGCGCGGGGCCCATATCCGCCCGCCACAGACCGCCCGGCAGGCGTTCCACGGGCAGTTCCCCGGCCACGGTGCGCACCACGACGCGATTGGCGCCGCGTTCGTCGGCGACCAGGGAGGCGATGCAGCGCGTGGCATTGCCGCAGGCCTCGGCCTCCGACCCGTCGGGGTTGAGGATGCGCATGAAGACGTCCGAACCCGCCGGCGGGGGTTCCAGGACGATGAACTGGTCGCAGCCGATGCCGAAATGACGGTCGGCGACGGCGGCGGCGCGGGCAGGGGTGACCGGCAGCGTGGCGGCGCGCCCGTCCAGCACGACGAAGTCGTTGCCCAGGCCGTGCATCTTGCGGAAGGGGACCATAACGTGAGCGCATATAGAGCGGCCGGCCCTTCGCCGGAACCCGTGGCGCGCGCGGGGCTGCCCGGCAGGTGCATGCCGACCGTCGCGCCCGCTTCCCGCCATGGTTTGCCGGCGTGGCTATGCCGCGCCCCACGGAGATCGAGCGATGAACCGCATCACCTCGGGCCTGACGGCCCTACTATTGGCGTCGGGGCCGGCATTGGCCCAATCCTCGGCGGGGACCGACGCAGCGGCGGCGGCGGCGCTTCAGCGTGCCCAGGCCTTCATCGCCTCCGGCAATTGCCCGTCCGCGACGGCCCGGCCCGCCGCGCCGGCCGCGCAATTCCAGGATGCCACGGTGCGCGAGGCGTCCTATCACCGCATCCTGATCGAGGGCTGCGGCCGGCGGATGCAGCGGAACTACCTCGCGCTGGTCATGCCGGACGGCAGCGGGCGGATGGTCGAGACCCTGCCGGGCACGACCGTCACCGACCCGGTCCTGCAACGGGACGCCATGCAGGTGGCGGTGGCCGCTGCCCGGACGGCGGCGCCCAATTGCCAGCAGATCAGGCCGCAATCCGCGGATTTCGACGGGCCGGACAGCGAGCCGAACGCCCCGCGCCGCACGCGGCCCTGGGCGGAGGCCTGGGTTTTCGAGGCCTGCGGCACGCTGCTGTCCGTCCCCATGCGGTTCTCGCCGAGCAGCCGGGGCGGCACCGACTTCAGCGCCGGGACCTCGGGCGTACGGCGTCTCAACTGACGGTGCGGCGCGCCGACTTTCGCGCTGGCGAGGGGGCATAGCCGGGACCATCGATGCTCATGGCCAGGACGCGGCTGATCGCCGTCAGGTCGCGGCCGGATTCCGCGGACCATTGGTTGAAGGCGGCCTGGATGGCGGCGAAGTCCCGCTTGCCGCTGGGCGGGCGCTCGATCACGCCTTCGCGGATCAGGGCGGCGACCATGTCCGGCGTTGCGATGAAGGCCGGCTTGCCGATGCCGCGCAGGAAGCGCGGAGCGGCGTCCCCGCCCAGATGGCTCGCGCGTTTGCGCAGCAGGTCGAGCAGGCCGACCAGGTCGCTGTCTGGCCATTCAGCGAAGAAGCGCGCTGCGCTGCCATGCTTCTCCGCGAGGTCCAGCAGCAGCTGCGCATTCAGCTGCACTGCCCGGATCTTGGCCGCGTTACGCACGATGCCGCGATCCTTGAGCAACGCATCGAAGCGCGCTTCGGTCATGAAGGCGTTGGGGCGCGGGTCGAAGCCGTCGAAGGCGGCCTCGAAGGCCGGCCACTTGTCCTCGATGACCTTGGAGGAGAAGCCGGCATTGAAGATGCGGCGGGTCATCTCGGCGAGGATGCGGTCATCCGGGGTGGCGGCGATCTGGGCCGGGCTGCGCGGCGCTGTGTCAGCCAGCAGGGCGCTGAGCGCGGCGGCACCACCCTTGCGGGCGCCGGCCAGGGCGAAGATGGCTTCGAAATCCTGCATTGTGCCCCCGCGCATCCGGTATTGCGCGGCAGTCTGGCGTGACGGTGCCGGAGGCGCCAGGGCGGCGGGTCAACCGTTCAGCAGCCGGTCGATCTCGGCCTGGGCGAGGTCCGGCCCGGAGATGGCGACATCGGGGACGGTGGGCGCGTGGCCGACTACCTCGAGCCGCGGCGCGGCGGGGGATGCCGCGCCGGGCATCAACCCTTCCAGCATGGTTTCCACCTGTTGCAACTGCTTGATGGCGCGGCGGATGCGCTGGCCGGTCAGGTCCTGAAAGGAACAGGCCTGGAAGATGGCGTTGACCCGTTCGGACAGCGCGGCCGTGTCACCGCTGCCTTCGTCGAGCCAGGTCTGGATCGCCTCGGCGGCTTCCAGGATGATGTCGGCGGCGGATTCCGTCGCATGGACGACGGCTTCCAACTCCAGCCCCGAATTGCGGGCGCCGGAGGCCGGGATGGCGATCAGCCGGGCGATCTGGGCGTGTACCTCTCCGATGCGGGCGGTGATGGCGTCCTCGGTCATGCCCATGAGTTGGACGGAGGCCGAGACCTCGGCGCTCAGCTCGGCGATGCGGCGGTCCATGAAGGCGCGGAGCGCCGCGAAATGGGGCCCCAGGGCCTCGTCCAGGCAGGCGGTGGCAGTGTCCACGGGCATGGCCTTCGGTCGCATCGGCGGGATGCGACAGGAAACACCCGCAACCATGAAGGTCAGGTTGCCATCCCTGGAGGCAGGGTCTATACGCCCGCCTCCCGCGTCGTGGCCCCATGGACATGCCCGGCCGGGAACGCGCGTCCCTTTCGCATGGTGCGGCTGGGGCGCCCCGACCCCGAATAGGAGGGCCAAATGTCCAAGATGAAGACGAAGTCGAGCGTGAAGAAGCGCTTCCGACTGACCGCCACCGGCAAGGTGAAGGCGGGCGCTGGCAACAAGCGCCACATGCTGACCGCCAAGACCACCACCATGAAGCGCCAGAACCGCGGCATGTACGTCCTCGATAAGCAGGACGGCGATACCGTGAAGCAGTGGCTGCCCTATGGGCTGGACCGGTAAGGAAGGGGCGCAGCAATGGCTCGTGTAAAGCGCGGCGTTACCAAGCACGCCCGTCACAAGAAGGTCCTCAAGCTCGCCGAGGGCTATGTCGGCCGGTCCTCCACCGCCTATCGCCCCGCGCTGGAGCGGGTCGAGAAGGCGCTGCAGTACGCCTACCGCGACCGCCGCAACAAGAAGCGCGAGTTCCGCGGCCTGTGGATCCAGCGCATCAACGCGGCCGTCCGTGAGCACGGCCTGACCTATTCCCGCTTCATCGCCGGCATCAAGGCGGCGGGGATCGAGATGGACCGCAAGGTGATGGCGGCCCTCGCCTTTGACGAACCGGCGGCCTTCGCGGCGCTGGTCGAGCAGGCGAAGGCGAAGCTCGCCTGAACCCTTCGGCGCGGGGGTTCCCCTGTGCCGTTTCAGCGTTTAGCAGAGGGCCGCATCCCGGGTGACCGGGGCGCGGCCCTTCGTGCTTTTCCGGACATGGTGCCCATGACTGACGACCTCGCTTCCCTGCAGGCCGAGACCGAAGCCGCCCTTGCCGCCGCGACCGACCTGCGCGCGCTCGACGCTGTACGCGTCGGCGTGATGGGCAAGGCCGGCAGCCTGTCCGGGTTGCTCAAGGGCCTCGGCGCCGTGCCGGCCGAACAGCGCAAGGAACGCGGCGCCGCGCTCAACCGCCTGAAGGGCAGCATCGAGGCCGCGATCGAAGCGCGCCGCACCGTGCTGGACGCCGCCGCCCTCGACGCGCGCCTGGCCGCCGAGCGCCTGGACGTCACGCTGCCGCCGCGCCCCTTCGCGCCCGGCACGGCGGCCGATGGCGGCATCCACCCCATCGCGCGCACCATGGAAGAGCTGACGGCGCTGTTCGGCGCCATGGGCTTTGCCGTCGCCGAGGGCCCGGACATCGAGGGAGATTGGTTCAATTTCGGCGCGCTCAACATCCCCGACCACCATCCGGCGCGGCAGGATCACGACACCTTCTACCTGCCGGAGGTGAATGGTCGCCGCCCCGTGCTGCGCACCCACACCTCCCCGGTGCAGATCCGCACCATGCTGTCGCAGGAACCGCCGATCCGCGTCATCGTCCCCGGCCGCACCTACCGCGCCGACCACGACGCGACGCATTCGCCGATGTTCCACCAGGTCGAGGGGCTGGTGATCGACCGGGGCATCACGCTCGGCCACCTCAAGGGCTGCCTGATCGACTTCCTGCGCGCCTTCTTCGGCATCGCCGACCTGCCGGTGCGCTTCCGGTCGTCCTACTTCCCCTTCACCGAGCCTTCGATGGAGGTGGACATCGGCTGGTCGCGCAAGACCGGCGAACTCGGCAAGGGCGGCGACTGGCTGGAGATCCTCGGTTCCGGGATGGTGCATCCGAAGGTGCTCGCCAATTGCGGCATCGACCCGCGCGAGTGGCAGGGCTTCGCCTTCGGCATGGGGATCGAGCGCATCACCATGCTGAAGCACGGTATTCCCGACCTGCGCCCTTTCTACGAGGCCGACATCCGCTGGCTGCGGCATTACGCCGCCGATCCGCTCGCCCCTGCCACGCTGCACGAGGGCGTGTGAGATCATGAAGTTCACCCTGTCCTGGCTGCGCACCCATCTCGACACCGAGGCCGGCGTCGATGAGATCGCCCGCACGCTGAACGCCATCGGCCTTGAGGTCGAAGGCATCGAGGATCGCGGCGCGGCACTCGCTTCCTTCCGCATCGCCCGCGTGATCGAGGCTGTGCAGCACCCCAATGCCGACCGCCTGCGCCATCTGCGCGTCGATATCGGTGATGGCGTCGAGCGTTCCGTCGTCTGCGGCGCGCCGAATGCGCGCACCGGCATGATGGGCGTCGCAGCACTTCCGGGCGAATACGTCCCTGGCACCGGCGTCACGCTCAAGGTCGGCGAGATCCGCGGCGTGAAGTCGGAAGCGATGATGCTCTCGGCGCGCGAGATGGGCCTCGGCGACGATCATTCGGGCATCGTCGACCTGCCGGCGGATGCGCCGCTGGGTGCGTCCTACGTGAAGTGGGCGGGCCTCGACGATCCGATCATCGAGATCAGCGTCACGCCGAACCGCGGCGATGCGCTGTCGGTGCGTGGCGTGGCGCGGGACTTGGCGGCAGCGGGGCTCGGCACGCTCAAGCCGTGGTCGGCACCGCCCGTGCCCGCGGTTTACAAGGCGCCGCTGAACTGGAATATCGAGGACCCGCGCGCCTGCCTGTGGGTGCTGGGCCGCGCGGTGCGCGGCGTGAAGAACGGGCCCTCGCCGCAATGGCTGCAGGACCGGCTGACGGCGATCGGCCTGCGTCCGATCAGCACGCTGGTCGATATCACCAACCTCTTCACCTTCGACCTCGGCCGCCCGCTGCATGTCTTCGACGTGACCAAGGTGAAGGGCACCGACCTCGTCATGCGCATGGCGCGGGAGGGCGAGAGTCTCACCGCGCTGAATGGCAAGACCTATGCGATGACGGCGGAGGATGGCGTGATCGCCGACGCCGCCGGGCCGGAAGCGCTGGGCGGGGTGATCGGCGGCGAGCATTCCGGCTGCGACGAATCCACGACCGAGTGCTTCATCGAATGCGCGCTGTTCGATCCGGTGCGCATCGCGCTGTCGGGCCGCCGCCACGACGTGCGCACGGACGCCCGCGCGCGCTTCGAACGCGGCCTCGACCCGGCCTTCCTGCCCGATGCGCTGGAAGCGGCGACGCGGCTGATCATCGAGCTCTGCGGCGGCGAGGCGAGCGAGATTTCCTCCGCCGGCGCGGAACCGGCCTGGAAGCGGTCCGCCACGCTGCGCTTCGAGCGCGTGTCGTCCTATGGCGGTCTCGACCTGCCGGCGGATGAATCCGCCGCGCGCCTGGAACGTCTCGGCTTCGCGGTGCAGGCGCGCGATGCGGATGCCGTCACCGTCGCCGTGCCGTCCTGGCGCAATGACGTGGCGGGCGATCTCTCGGCCTATCGCGCCGGCGGCGGGGCGCTGGCGCAGTTCGAGGGGCTGGACCCCGCGCGCGCCGCCAAGGCGGCCGAGGGCTGCGCGGCGATCGAACCGGAATGCGACCTGGTCGAGGAGGTGCTTCGTCTCGGTGGCCTCGACGCCGTGCCGGCGGTTTCGCTGCCGGTGGCGGCGATCATCCCGGCCCCGGCCGTCACGGCGAAGCAGTCTCGTGCGGCGCTGGCGCGGCGCGTGCTGGCATCCCGCGGCATGCTGGAATCGGTGACCTTCGCCTTCATGGAAGCGAAGACCGCCGCGCTGTTCGGCGCGACACCCGAAGCGCTGCGACTGGTCAACCCGATCGCGGCGGATCTGGACCAGATGCGCCCGACGCCGGTCGCCTCGCTGCTGCTCGCGGCCCAGCGCAATGTGGCGCGCGGCTTTGGGGATGTGGCGTTGGCGGAACTGGGCGCGGCCTATCGCGACGTGACACCGCAAGGGCAGGCCGCAGTCGCCGCCGGTGTGCGGCATGGCTCGACGCCGCGCCACTGGGCCGAGGCAGCGCGTGGCGTCGATGCGATGGACGCGAAGGGCGATGTGCTGGCGGTGCTGGCTGCGCTCGGCGTACCGATGGCCGCACTGCAGGTGACCGCCGACGCGCCGGGCTTCTACCATCCGGGCCGTTCGGGCGTGGTGCGGCAAGGGCCGAAGACGGTGCTGGGGACCTTCGGGGAAGTGCATCCGGCGGTGCTGGCGGCGCTCGACTTGTCGGGCCCGGCGGTGGCCTTCGAGGTGTTCCTGGACGCCGTGCCGGAGCCCAAGCGCCGCAAGAAGGGCGCGCCCGACCTGCCGGCCTTCCAGCCGCTGCGACGCGACTTCGCCTTCCTGGTGGCCGATACCATCAGCGCCGAGGCTGTGCTGCGCGCCGCGCGCGGGGCCGACAAGGCGATGATCACCGATGTCGCGCTGTTCGACCGATACCAGGGCAAGGGCGTGCCGGAAGGCCAGGTCAGCCTCGCCGTGCAGGTCACGATCCAGCCGCGCGAGGCGACGCTGACCGACGTGCAGATCGAGGCGGTGGCGGATCGGGTGGTCGCCGCGGTGGCCAAGGCGACCGGGGCGGTATTGCGCGCATGACCGCAGCCGCGGACAGCAAGCGCCTGCACATGGCGCTGCTGGCCGCGGCGATCGTGCTGGTGCTTTCGGTCTGGTTCGCCGGCACGGTCGCCGTGCCGGGTCTGATCGCGCAGGGGATGATCACGCCAGGCCGAGCGGCCTGGCTGACCGCCTGCGTGCAACTCGGCTTCGTCGCGGGAACACTGGTCAGCGCCGTGCTGTCGCTGGCCGACCGCGTCGATCCGCGCCGGTTGTTCCTGTCCTGCGCGCTGATCGCCGGGGCGGCGACGCTGGCGCAGACGCAGGTGGCGCCGGCAGGCCCGGCGGCGCTGCTGCTGCGGGTCGTCGCCGGGGCGGCCATGGCCGGCGTCTATCCGGTCGGCATGAAGCTCGCGGCGTCCTGGGCGAGGGGTGATCTCGGGCTGCTGATCGGGCTTGTGGTCGGCGCGGTGACGCTGGGCTCTGCGTTGCCGCACCTGTTGCCGGACCTGGTGGGTTCGCTCGATTGGCGCAGCGCCTATGCTGGGGCAGGCGGGATGGCGGTGCTCGGGGGGGTGCTGATCCTGCCGTTCCGGCCCGGGCCGTTGCTTGGCGCGCGACCGCCCTTCCATCCCACCCAGGCGCTGGAGGCCTGGCGGAACAAGGGCCTGCGGCTCGCGAACCTCGGCTATCTCGGGCACATGTGGGAACTCTACGCCATGTGGGCCTGGATCGGGGTCTTCCTGGCCGGGCTGCTCGGCCGGGCGCAGGTGGGCGCCTGGGTGTTCGGCGTGGTGGCGGCAGGCGCGGTGGGCTGCGTGGTCGCGGGGCTGGCGGCGGACCGATGGAACCGGGCGCGCGTCGCCGCACTCTGCATGGTGGCCTCGGGCGGCTGCGCGCTGCTGATCGGGCCGGCCTCAGCCTGGCCGGCGCTGGCGATCGGGCTGGCCTTCCTGTGGGGCTTCACCGTGGTCGCGGATTCGGCGCAGTTCTCGGCCTGCATCGTCAGCCTGTCGCCACCTGACTATGTGGGGACGATGCTGACGGTGCAGACCTCGCTGGGGTTCCTGCTGACGGCCGTGATGATCGGCGCCCTGCCCCATGCGATGGCGGCGTTGGGGACGGGCGCGGCCTTTGCCTCGCTTGGTATCGGGCCGCTGCTCGGCGCCATCGCCATGTGGCGGCTGGCGCCGATGCTGGGTCAGGCCGCCTCGCCCAGATAGGCGGTGGCGTCGATCTCCACGAGGCAGTCGGGCGAGCCGAGGCCGGAGACGATGCAGGAGACGCGGTGCGGCGGGTCGTCGTTGAAGTTGGCGAAGTAGACCTCGTTCATCGGTTCCCAGTTCGCGCGATCGGTCACATAGACCGTGCACTTCACTACGTCCTTCAGGCTGCCGCCGGCTTCCTCGATCAGCATGCGGATGTTGTCGATCGCCTGCTGGGTCTGGGCGCGCACATCGCCGATGGCGAACTTCCCCTCCGGATCGCGGCCGGTGAAGCAGACGAACATGAAGCCGCCGGCGATGGTCGCCTGGGCGAAGGGGCGGGTGGTCTTGAAGACCTTGCTGGAGGAGATGGCGCGTTTCGGCATGGCTGGACCTTGATTGTGGAATCGTGGCGGCGTCCCGGCATGGTCCGCGCCGCCGGCATCCTAGGGGGGCGCCGCCGCGTGCGTCAGGAGGGGGGTGGCCGGGCGGTGCGGGACTTGCTTGCATGACGGCGCCACGATGCCGGCGCCGATGCGGGGCCGGCTTGGCCAACCGGGAACATGTTCATGATGCTGCGTCGTCGCCTTGCCCTTGCCGCGCTGCCGATACTGGCCGCGCCGCGCCCCGTTTCCGCGCAATCGGCCCGTCCGCTCCGCCTGATCGTCCCCAATCCGCCGGGCGGCCAGTCCGACACCATCGCGCGGCTGTATGGGGAGGCGATCCAGGCGACCTCGGGCCAGGCCGTAGTGATCGAGAATCGCAGCGGCGCGAACGGGCTGATCGCCATGGATGTGGTCGCCAAGGCGCCGCCGGACGGGCTGACCACGGGGCTGTTCAGCATCGCACTGTTCACAGCCGTGCCGGCGATGATGCCGCGCATGCCGCTCGACGTGGATCGCGACATCACCCCGATCACGTCAGTGGTGACGAGCACGGTGCTCTGCGCCGTGACGGAACAGCGGGCGAGGGAGCGCGGCTGGACCGATTTCCGGGCCATGATCGACTGGGCGAAGCGCCCCGGGAACGGGCTGACCAACGGGGCGGCGAGCAGTGGCGGCGCGTCCCATCTGCTGGTCGCGACCATCGCGCGACGGAGCGGGGCGGATATCACGGTCGTGCCCTATCGCGGCGGGGCGCCGGCGCTGAACGACCTGCTGGGCGGCAATATCGACATGTGCTTCGACTTCATGCCGGCGCTGATGCCCCATGTCGCGGCCGGCCGGCTGCGCGCCTTCGCCGTGGGCTCGCAGGCGCGCGTGCCCTTCCTGCCGCAGGTGCCTGCGATGGGGGATTTCCCGGACCTCGGCATCGCCGATCTCGACCTGCAATCCTGGAACGTGTTGTCGGGGCCGCCCGGCCTGCCGCCGGAACTCGCGGCGCGGACCGTGGAGATGATCCGCAAGGCCAACACCTTTCCGGGGCTTGAGGACAAGTTGGGCGGCCATGGCCTGCAACTGCTGCCGCCATCCGATCCCGCCGCGGTGCGCGCCCGGATCGTCGCGGAACGTCCGCGCTGGCGGGAGATGGTGGAGATCAGCGGCGCTCGGATCGAGTAGGCGGAGCGGCCGGCGCGGCGGGTGCGAGGAAGGCGGCGATCCGGCCATTGCCGCGGATCACCGTCTCGCCCGACGAGACGAGCAGGTCCACCTCATCCCGCGACAGGCTGAGGCTGGTCGGGATCTGCCGCAACCGGTCGCGGACCGCCGGATCCGGCACGTCGGCCAGCGAGATATGGACCAGCAGGCCCTGCACGTCGTCGCAGGCATGCCCGTCGACCACCCTGGCCTGCCGGCAGCGCAATTCGCGCTGGCGCGCCACCATGCGGTCCACCTCGACGGAGGTCACGGCGAGGGTTTCCAGGTTGTAGTTGTCGATCTGCGCGCCGGAGACGGCGTCGAAGATCTGGACCAGCCCATTGACCATGCGCTGGCGCGACAGCGCCGGATCGGTGGCGGACTGTCCATCGATGCTGATCATCAGGATGCGCCGAACCGGCTTGGCCAGCACGGCGAAGTTCGCCTCCTCGGTGCCGCCCAGAACGGCAAAGTTCAGCGTGGCGCGCAGGGCGAGGTTGTCGGAGATGCCGCCGTCGAGAAGGTGGATCCATGGCGTCCGCTCCTGGTCCGCCATGCGGCCGACGATGTCGAGCAAGCGTCGCCGATTGAATTCCGCCAGCATCGGCATGACCGACAGGTTCACCGGCAGCGGCGCGTCGCAGCCCGGTCCCCGGTGATTGGTCAGGGTGATCGGCGTGAACAGCAGGGGGAAGCCGTTCGATGCCGCCACCGCCCGCGCCAGGGAGAAGCGGCCGAGATCGGAACAGAGCACGTCGAAGGCGTGGGGCAGGAAGGGGAATGCCCCACCGCTGGCGAGGTCGGTCGCGTCGATCGACAGGCGCGGGCGGCCGCGCGTCATCAGGTCCTGGAAGGTCGCGCCATGAAACATCAGCCGGTCATAGACGCCGGTCATCCGGTCATTGGTGCCGACATAGGGATCAACCAGCCAGCCCCATTGCCAGGGCAGCATGTAGGTCCCCCAGACATAGGCGGAGATGTCGCGGTAGAGGAACGCTTCCGGGAAGGTTTCGAAGGAACCTTCGCCATGGAGGGCGTAGTGCGCCGCGGTGAAACTGCCGCCCGAGACGCCGGCGATCTGGTCAACCTCCGCCAGCAGGGTGGAGGGCGGGCCGCCGAGGGTCACCGGCACGTCCCGCATGCCACGCAGCGCGCCATGGGCGAAGGCCGCCGACCGCTTGCCGCCGCCGGAGAAGGCCAGGAGAACCAGGATGTCCGACCGGCCCGAGGACGCATTGAGCTCCGCCAGGCCGTAGCCCAGGTTCCGCGCACCCGGGGCCAGGGGCGGATTGATCCCGCGGTCCATGCCGGCGCAGCCGAACAAGGCCAGAAGCGCCAGCAGGGCGCCAAGACGCTTTGACTTGGCTGCCGTCTGCCCTATGTCCCCTCGCAGACCGACAGGCGAGCCCCCGCCTCGCCGCCACTGGATTCCCATGACCGACACTCCGCTCGACCTGATCCGTAACTTCTCCATCATCGCCCATATCGACCATGGGAAGTCCACGCTTGCCGATCGCCTGATCCAGCAGACCGGCGCGCTGTCCGCGCGCGAGATGAAGGAACAGGTGCTCGACAACATGGAGATCGAGCGCGAGCGCGGCATCACCATCAAGGCGCAGACGGTTCGCCTGACCTATCCGGCGAAGGACGGGAAGACCTACGTCCTGAACCTGATGGACACGCCGGGCCATGTGGACTTCGCCTATGAGGTCTCGCGCAGCCTTGCCGCCTGCGAGGGTTCGCTGCTGGTCGTCGATGCCTCCCAGGGCGTCGAGGCGCAGACGCTCGCCAATGTCTACCAGGCGATCGATGCGGGGCATGAGATCGTGCCGGTGCTGAACAAGGTCGATCTGCCCGCCGCCGAGCCGGCGCGCGTGAAGCAGCAGATCGAGGATGTGATCGGCCTGGATACGTCCGACGCCGTCGAGATCAGCGCCAAGACCGGGCTGAACATCGAAGGCGTGCTGGAGGCGATCGTGCAGCGCCTGCCGGCACCCAGGGGCGACCCATCCGCCACCACCAAGGCGCTGCTAGTCGATTCCTGGTACGACGCCTATCTCGGCGTCATCATTCTGGTGCGGGTGAAGGACGGCTTCCTGCGCAAGGGCCAGCGCATCCGCATGATGTCTTCCGGCGCGGTGCATACCATCGAGCAGGTTGGCGTCTTCGCCCCGAAGCTGACGCCGACCGACAGCCTCGGCCCCGGCGAGATGGGCTACGTCACCGCGGCGATCAAGACGGTGGCCGATACCAATGTCGGCGACACGCTGACCGATGACCGCAACCCTGCCGAGGCGGCGCTGCCGGGCTTCAAGCCTTCCATCCCCGTGGTGTGGTGCGGGCTGTATCCGGTCGATGCGGATGATTTCGAGAAGCTGCGCGAGAGCCTCGGCAAGCTGCGGCTGAACGATGCGTCCTTCCACTATGAGACGGAGACCTCGGCCGCGCTCGGCTTTGGCTTCCGCTGCGGCTTCCTCGGCCTGCTGCACCTGGAGATCATCCAGGAGCGGCTGTCGCGCGAGTTCGACCTCGACCTGATCGCGACGGCACCCTCGGTCGTCTACAAGGTCCACAAGACCAACGGCGAGATGTTCGAGCTGCACAACCCGGCGGACATGCCGGATGGCAGCGTGCTCGACCACATCGAGGAACCGTGGATCAAGGCGACCATCATGTTGCCGGACGATTACCTCGGCCCGGTGCTGGCGCTGTGCAACGAACGGCGCGGGCAGCAGGTGGAACTGACCTATGTCGGCAGCCGCGCCATGCTGGTCTATCGCCTGCCGCTGAACGAGGTGGTGTTCGACTTCTACGACCGGCTGAAATCGGTCAGCCGCGGTTACGCCTCCTTCGACTACACAATGGATGGCTACGCCGACGGGGATCTCGTGAAGATCTCGATCCTTGTGAACAACGAGCCGGTGGACGCGCTGTCCTTCATGGCGCATCGCAGCCAGGCCGAGCGGCGCGGGCGCCAGATCTGCGAGAAGCTGAAGGACCTGATCCCCCGCCAGCTGTTCAAGATTCCCATCCAGGCGGCGATCGGTGGGCGTGTTATCGCGCGCGAAACGATCGGTGCGCTGTCCAAGGACGTGACCGCCAAGTGCTACGGCGGCGACATCAGCCGCAAGCGCAAGCTCCTCGAGAAGCAGAAGGAGGGCAAGAAGCGCATGCGGCAGTTCGGCAAGGTGGAAATCCCGCAAAGCGCCTTCATCGCGGCGCTGAAGATGGACGCCTGAAGCGCCTTCATAGCCAGGTTCGATCGCCTGCATGGTGGAAGGACGTCGCGGCGCCAGCCGCGGACGGAGGATCGCGTCCTCTTGACTTGCATTGATGCACGCTTGATCTGGCTCAATGCGAGATCGCAGGCGTGTCCACGATACAGCCTGCCAAATCAGGAGGACGTCGCATGACGCAGATTTCCCGCCGGGCCCTCACGGGCGGTTCGCTTGCCGCCGTCGGCGCCAGCCTGGCCGCCCCGGCCTTCGGGCAGGGAGCATATCCCAACCGCCCCGTCACCATGGTGATCCCCTTCGCCGCGGGCGGTCCGACCGACACCGTTGGCCGGCTGATCGCGCAGGCCATGAGTGCCGACCTCGGCCAGCCGGTGGTGGTCGAGAATGTCGGCGGCGCCGGCGGCACGCTCGGCGCGCAGCGCGTCGCCAATGCCCGCCCGGATGGCTACACGGTCCTGCTGCACCACATCGGCATGGCGACGACGCCGACGCTGTACCGGCGCCTGGCCTATGATCCGGTGAACGGCTTCGAGACACTCGGCCTGGTGACCGAGGTGCCGATGACGCTGGTGGCACGCCGTAACATCGAGGCGAACAGCCTGGCCGAACTCGTCGCCCTGGTGCGGCAGAAGGGCGAGGGGCTGAACTACGCCAATGCCGGCATCGGCGCGGCGAGCCACCTGTGCGGCCTGCTGTTCATGCAGGCGGTGAACACGCGCATGACGACGGTGCCGTATCGCGGCACGGGCCCCGCGATGAACGATCTGGTCGCTGGCACGGTCGATCTGATGTGCGACCAGACGACCAACACCACCGAGCAGATCCGCGCGGGCACCATCCGTGCCTTCGCCGTGACGACACCCGAGCGCCTGTCCGCGCTGCCGGACCTGCCGACCTCGGCCCAGGGTGGGCTGCCCGGATTCGAGGTGAGCGTGTGGCATGGGCTGTATGCGCCGAAGGGCACGCCGGCGCCGATCGTGGAACGACTGAACCAGGCGCTGCTGAAGGCGCTGCGGGACCCGACGATCGAACGGCGATTCGCCGATCTTGGCACCGCGCCGGTGCCTGTGGCGCGGGCGACGCCGGCGGCTCACCGGGATTTCTGGATGGCCGACATCGCCAAGTGGCGGCCGCTGATCCAGGCGGCGGGGCAATTCGCCGATTGATGTGAAAAGGGTGCGGCCGGTGGGTTGCCCTGCGGCCGTACCCTGACTATGTTCCGCGCCCTCCGGACAGGTGGCCGAGCGGTCGAAGGCGCGCGCCTGGAAAGTGCGTATACGTCAAAAGCGTATCGAGGGTTCGAATCCCTCCCTGTCCGCCAGTTCCCCTTGAGCGTCGTGAGATTCCGTCCATCGGCGGCCGCGCTGAGTGGCTAGTTTCTCGAGTTCCTGCGGTCGGACCATTGCCCCGTCGCGCGGTCCGGCCATCGGCCAGCCCCCACGACGACACCCGAGCACCCCGGAGACACTCAGGAGAGAATCCACGCCTGTGCTGCTTCCGGCGCCTGGTGCTCAATCGTCAACAGATCGATGTTGAAGGTGTCACGCAGCGAATCTCCCGCGGTCTCCACGTCCAAGACGCGAACCCAGAGCGTCGAGCCAGTCGCAGTGACGGCAAAACTACCGTTCCAGGCGGTAGCGTCCGGCGCCTCGTCATTGAGGCTTGCCCAGGCAGTTCCGTCATTCGAATATTCGAAGCGCATCGCTTCGTTGGCGGAGCTTGCATCGAGGTGCACGACATTCTCGCCCGCCAGCGCATTGTCGAACCGCCAGCGCCACTCAAGGCGCGCCACGCCCGCCGACACGCCCTCGGTGAGCGTCATCGCGTTGCCATCATCGGAAGCCAGCGCCGCGAGCTTCGTGTTGCCCGCCGTTGGCGCCTTGGAATAGGTGCCGAAGCGCGAGCCGACCGATGCGGAGGCGCTGTCATTGTCGGCGTTGGTGACGCCCACGCTGACCGTCCCGAAGCCTTCGGCGGACACGCCCAGTTGGAAATGCGCATCGCCATCGTCGTCACGGTCATCGAGGCCGCTGATTGTGATCTCCTTCGACCAGCCGCCATCGCGCGTCAGCACGAAGGTCGGATCGGACAGCGCGCCTTCGGTACCGTCGAGGCCAGACAGCCGCACCGTCACGCTGTCCGGCGTCAGTGCGCTGGTGCCCGTGAAATAGATGCGAAGGGTCTGTGCAGTACCGTCCTCGCTGATCGTGATGGCATCGGTGCTCGTTCGAAGCACGGTGGCCGGCGCACCGGGCGCCGTGTAGGTACCCTGGATCATGTACTGCCCAAGCGAGCCGTACTCCGTGTAGCCCGTCGGTTTTGCAGCGAGCGGATCACCCCAGCCAACGCCATCCAGTGCCAGGTAGTAGGTGCCGCCCTTGAGGCCGGCAACGCTGATAGCCGCATCCACCCGCGCAGGGTCGTCTGACACCGCGATCAGCTGGCCCGCCGCGTCATACAGCCTCGCTGCGAGGTCGAGCATGGTGTTCGGTGACTGATCATAACCAGGAACACTGCTTCCACCGACATACACCCTCGTCCAGGAGGATATCGTCAGGTCGACGCTGCCACCCTGGGCGACGTCGAAGCGGAACATGTCCACATCGTTCTTCGTGCCGGAGCCGGAGATGACGCCCCAACGCTGCACATTGGTCGTGAAGCCGCTACTCGTGCCGCCGAGTGTCGCCGCGCGCCTGAAGGTGTCGCCATAGTCGTCGGCGACATAGGCGACGCCGGAGTTCTGCGACGTGATGATCGCGAGGTCATCCTGCACGTTGTTCGCGCCGTAGTAGTCCCCGCGACTCCACTGGACGATGCTGGCCTGGTAGCTGACCCCCATCAGCGGAGCCCAATCGGTGACGCCGCTGCCATGGCCGGCGTAGTACGGGTTGCCGCCAGCGGAGGTGATCTGCCCGTCATGTTCCAGGCCGAGGGAGTGGCCTGCTTCGTGGGCCGCCGCGTCCGCGATCGACTTGACGCTGTCTCCGAGATTGTTCGCATAGACGAAGGCCGCTTCACCCGTGCTCCAGTCGAAGGAGCCGAGCCATGCCACGCCGCCACCCGCCCTGCCGGCTTCGTCGGTGATGACCACGCGGATGCCGAATGCCTTGTCGCCGTTGCCGCTGCGCGTGATGCCGTTGACGCCCGGGTCTTCCGTCGTCACGTCGATGTTGAACGGTGAGAAGTACTCGGCGACGCGTTGCCAGATCTGCTGGATGCGCTGCAACTCCGCGGAATTGAAGGCCTCCGACGCGTCGAGGGAGAAGGCAGGAGAATAGAAGCTCGGCCCGCCCAGAAAGGTGTTCCATGAGTTGCCACTCGTCGTGTGGCCGTCGAAATCGAGGTAGACCTTGTAGGTTGAGGCCGGATTGCTGTGCAGCCTGAACGTATCGCCGAAGGACACGCCGACACCATCGGTGGGTATGTCGGCTAGGACGACGCTGGCGTCGTAGGCGACCTCTTGCTGCACCCCGGCACTATCATCCCGTCGCGCGCCCTGTGGCGCGCTCGCGGCCGGGGGCGGCGCGTGATCGCGGGCATCCCGGTCCAGGCTGTCGCCGCTGATGGGCGTTCTGACCAGGACCTCCGAGGGGCCCTTTGGCGGCGCATCGGGCGGCGTGCCGCCGATGGGAAAGTGCCAGGGGGAGGGCGTCAGATCGTTCGGATCCAACGCACCGATAAGCTCGGAGCCAGGGAATGCTCCATATCCATTTGCGCGCAATATCACCTCGAAACACAACTAATGGGAGTGTCTCCAGGGTGTGTCGATATTCCAGGTAGAATTCAGACAAGTTTGCGTGAGGCGCTGCTGGTAGCGGGTCACGTTTCGCTGATGGCTCACACACCGCCTGGTGGCAGGGGTTGCCCGAGCCGCGCCGGCGTTTCGTCCCGCCGATTGGCGCGCCAAGCGGCCGCTTCTGCACACACGCATGTGGCTGAGGCGGCTGGTGCTGGGTGCTACCAGCACCGGCCCGGTACCGCCGCTTAAGTTGAATTCGACTGCATAGAAATACTCGCTATGGTTGCGCAAGGGAGGCGAAGCGTTTCTGCAACATTTGGTGCCGGAGGGCGCATGGCTGCCGAGGAAACGCCAACAGATACTGAGGTCGTGGCATTGGGCGGCGAGCCCCCCAATCCGAAGGATTTCGCCGAGACCATCGCCGCTGGGCTCGACGAACGCCGCGACGCGCCGCGCTTTCCCTTGCGGGAGGACTGTACGGTCGTGTCCGGGACACAGGTTCAGCGGGCCGTCGTGCGCGACGTTTCGACAAGTGGGGCAATGCTGCACGGCGTCCGCAACGTCATCGCCGGCCATCTGGTGCGCCTGCGCCTGGACCGCATGCCGGATCACCCGATCCTGGCCCGCGTTCGCGGTGTCAGCCTGCTCGGTGTCCATCTCTCGATCGAGGGTGCGGCCGAGAGGGAACTCTGGCAGGAGGCGTTGCGGGACGTGCTTGGCTGAAGGCTGCCGTAGCCTGGGCAACGGCTCGCAGACGATCCGTTAGCACCGGCAGATGCTGTGACGGTGGCAATCCACGACGCGGCGACGCGGAATGGCGTCGTTGCGCACGGTGTGTGCGACGTCGTCGCGATCTGCCCGCCGCCCGGACGCGGTGCTGGCCAATGCGCGCCGGGGCGAACTGCTCGCCGCGGCTGAGGTCGTGCAGCTCGCTCACCTCATCCGCTTCGGCCCGGTGTCGAAGCAGCAGCGGCCGAGACGTGATTGAAGCCGTGGCCGGGCCGCGCGCACCGGATCGATCCGACATGCCCCGCGCCTTGACGCTGCGTGCGACGCATCGCTAGCCTCGGCTTCAGCCATCGGGACGCATTGCGCCATCCTGGACCCGGAGCTCCTCCGATTTGCAGCAAGGCCTCGCCGGCGCAGATGTCGAATGGGAGGAACCGGGATATGACTACACGTCGCGCCGTGCTCGCCGCACCTGTTGCGGGTTCTCTCGGCCTCGCGCTGGCCCGTGCGGCGCGGGCGCAGACGCCGGCCGAACTCGTCGTCATGGCTGGCCGCATCGACGACGCGGTGAGCCTCGATCCGGCCGAGGCCTATGAATACACCTCAGGTGAGATCGCGGCGAACTGCTACCAGCGGCTGATTCGGCCGGCCGATGACGACGCCAGCCGGATCGTCGGCGACCTCGCGGAATCCTGGGAGGTATCAGGCAATGGGCGTGTCCTCGCCTTCCGGCTGAAACGGAACGCGCGCTTCGCCAGTGGCAACCCCGTCACGGCCGAGGACGCGGCGTTCTCCTTCCATCGCGCCGTCACGCTGAACAAGTCGCCGGCTTTCATCCTGACCCAGCTCGGCCTGGCGCCGGACAATGTCGCGCAGCGGGTGCGCGCGACGGACCCACACACCCTCACGATCGAAGTGGCGGAGGGCCTGGCGCCGAGCTTCGTCCTCTATTCCCTTTCCGCCGGCGTCGGCGGTGTGGTCGAGCGCGCGATCGCCGTGGCGCGGGCACGAGAGAATGATTTCGGCAATGGCTGGCTGAAGCAGAACAGCGCGGGTTCCGGCCCCTTCGCCCTGCGCGCCTGGCGCGCGAGCGAGAGCATCACGCTGGATGCCAATCCCCACGCCCCGGACCCGCCGCGAGTCCGCCGCATCATCCTGCGCCACATCCCGGAGCCAGCGACGCAGTTCCTCACGCTCCAGCGTGGTGACGTGGACATCGCGCGTCGCCTCGGCACGGAGGAACTCAATCGCGCCGAGGCCGACCAGCGGCTTCGCGTGACCTTCAGCCCCAAGGCGAGCCTGCTCTACCTGGGCCTGTCGCAGCGCCATGCGGCGCTGTCGAAGCCGCAGGTGCGCCAGGCGCTCAAATGGGCGATCGACTACGAGGGCATCCAGCGCAACCTCGTCCCGCGGACCTACGTCGTCCACCAGTCGCACCAGCCGAAAGGCTTCGCTGGCGCGCTCGAGGACCATCCCTTCAGGCGGGATCCGGACCGCGCCCGCGCACTGCTGCGCGAAGCCGGCTTCGCGGGTGGCTTCGAGGCATCGCTCGACTACACCTCCGCAAGCCCCTTCAGCGACATCGCACAGGCGATCCAGGCCAATCTGGCCGAGGTCGGCGTCCGGCTCCGCATGACGCCCGGCGAAGGCCGCCAGATGCTCGGCCGCTATCGCGCGCGGCAGACCGATATCGTGCTGACGCGCTGGGGCTCGGACTTCCTAGACCCGCACAACAATTCGGACTTCGTGTTGTTCAATCCGGACAACAGCGACGCCGGGCGCGTGCGTAACGCCGCCTGGCGCAATAGTTTCCACGATGAGGAGATCAATCGCAGGATCCAGGCGGCGCTGCGCGAACCGGATACGGAAAAGCGCATCAGCCTCTATCGCGACCTGCAGGTCTTCGATCGTGAACAGGGGCCCTATGTGTGGCTGCTGCAGGAAGTGGAGGCGACGGTCGCCAATAGCCGCACCACTGGCCTGCAGGTGGGGTTGCTGTTCGATGGAACGCGGTACGGGCGCATCCAGAAGACCTGACCCGCATCATCCTTCCAGGTCGCGCGACAGATCCAGCAACTCCGCCGTGTAGGGATGCGCCACCTGGCCGGCACGCAGTTCGGCCTCGGTCAGCGTTTCCACGATGCGGCCTTGGCGCATCACCGCGACTGCCCCGCAGAGATGCGCCACCACCGCGAGGTTGTGGCTGACCAGCAGGTAGGTAAGCCCTCGCTCGCGCTGCAGTTCCGCGAGCAGGTTCAGCACCTCCGCCTGCACGCTGACATCGAGCGCCGAGGTCGGCTCATCCAGAAGCATCACGCGCGGGTCGGCGATCAAGGCGCGGGCGATGGCGACGCGCTGGCGCTGCCCACCCGAGAGCTGGTGCGGAAAGCGGAAGCGCACGGCGGCCTGCAGCGCCACTTCATCCAATGCACGGCGGATGCGCGCATCGGCGTCCGTCATGCCGTGCACCGCGAGCGGTTCGCTCAGGATGCGGTCCACCGTCTGGCGCGGATGGAGCGACCCGTAGGGATCCTGGAACACCATCTGGACGTTGCGGAAGAAGGCGCGATCGCGGCGCGGACCCAGTGCCTTTCCGTCCATCGCCATGTGGCCGGTCCAGTCCTGCGCCAGCCCGGCCAGTGCGCGCAGCACGGTGGACTTGCCGGAACCGCTCTCGCCCACCAAGCCGAAACTCTCCCCGGTCGCCACGCTGAGGGAGACCTGCTGCACGGCATGCACCGGGCCGAACCGTACATCGAGGCTCCGCACCTCGATCACCGAGGGACCTCCTCCAGCCAGGCGGGGTCGCGTCGGAGAACCGGCAGGCTCCCCCGCTTCTCCGCCAGGCGGGGCAGGCACCGCAACAAGCCCATTGTGTAGGGGTGGCGTGCGGCGGCGAGGTCGCGCGCCGGCAGTTCCTCCATCACCTGACCGGCATACATCACCGCGACGCGGTCGCAGAAGCGAGAGACGAGCGGAAGGTCGTGGCTGATGAGCAGCAGCCCCATGCCGCGTTCGGAGACGAGGCGGTCGATCAACCGCAGGATCTCTGTCTGCACCGTGGCATCGAGCGCGCTGGTCGGCTCATCCGCGATCAGCAGGTCCGGCCCCGGGGCGAGCATCATTGCGATCATCACCCGCTGGCCCATGCCGCCGGAGAGTTCGTGCGGATAGGCGTCGAAGACGCGGCGCGGGTCGCGGATCAGCACCTGTTCGAGCAGCGAGAGCGCTGCGTCCTTCGCCTCCGCACGGCTGCCACGCTTGTGGGCGCGCCAGGCTTCCGCGATCTGGCGGCCGGCCGGCATGACCGGGTTGAGCGAGTATTTCGGGTCCTGAAGGATCAATCCCATCCGCGCGCCGCGCAGGCGGCGCATGGCGCGTTCCGGGGCGGTCAGTACGTCGGTATCTCCGAAGCGCAGGGTATCGGCGGCGATCCGCGCCTGGCGCGGCAGCAGGCGCATCAACGCGCGCCCGGTGACGGACTTGCCCGAGCCGGATTCCCCGACAATGGCCAGTTTCTCCCGCCCAATGGTGAACGACACGCCACGCACCGCATGCAGCCAGCCCGAAGGCGTCGGGAAATCGATGCGCAGGTTGCGGATCTCGGCCAGCGTTTCGCCGCTCATCGCTGCTTCGGGTCCAGTACGTCGCGCAGCCCATCACCAAGCAGGTTGAAGGCGAGGCTAGCGAGGAAGATCGCGATGCCGGGGATCACCGGCACCCACCACTGTTCCAGGATGAAGCGCCGCCCCGTCGCGATCATCGTACCCCATTCCGGCAGCGGCGGCTGGGCGCCGAGGCCAAGGAAGCCGAGCCCCGCCGCCGTGAGGATGATGGAGGACATGTCGAGGGTGACGCGCACGATCAGGCTCGGCACGCAGACCGGTGCCACGTGGCGCAGTACGATCCTGAACGGCGAGGCCCCGGTCATGCGTGCAGCGGCGATGAAATCCGCGTTGCGGACGCCGAGTGCCTCCGCCCGCGCGAGCCGCGCATAAGGTGGCCAGGCGGTCAGCGCGATGGCGGCGATGGCACTGCCAATCCCGGGCTTCATCGCGGCGACGAAGGCAAGTGCGAGGATCAGCCGCGGAAAGGCGAGGAAGACATCGGTCACGCGCATCAGCAGCCGGTCGAGCAGGCCGCCCGCGTAGCCCGCGGTCGCGCCGACCAGCAGGCCGATCGGTGCGACCAACACGACAACCGCGACCACCATGCCGAGCGTGATCCGCCCGCCGTAGAGGATGCGTGACCAGATGTCGCGGCCCAGCTCATCCGTGCCGAGCCAATGGTCGCGCGAGGGCGGTTGCAGCCTTTGATCTAGGATCTGTGCCCCAGGATCATGCGTCGCGAGCAGCGGCGCCAGCAGCACCAGCAGCAGCATCGCTACGACGACGAGCAACCCCGCCATCGCCAGCGGGTTGCGCCGGAACGCGATCCAGGCCTGGTAGCGCCGGCCCCAGGCCGCTTGGGCGCGCGAGCCCGGCGCCTCCGACAGCAGCCATTCGCGCGAGAAGGCGCGAATCATGCGCGCACACGCGGGTCGAGCACGCGATAGAGCAGGTCCGCGCACAGATTCAGCCCGACATAGATCAGCCCGACTACAAGCGTCGCGCCCAGCACGGCATTCATGTCCGCGTTCAGCAGCGATACGGTGAGATACTGTCCGAGGCCGGGCCAGGAGAAGATCGTCTCCGTCAGCACAGCGCCTTCCAGCAACCCGGCATAGGTCAGCGCCAGCACCGTCACGAGTGGCACGGCGGTGTTGCGGAAGGCGTGGCCCCAGATGATCCGCATTTCCGAAAGCCCTTTCGCGCGGGCCGTCGTGACGTATTCGGAGTGCAGTTCGTTGAGCATGAAGGCACGCGTCATGCGCGCGATGTAGGCGAGGGAGAAAAAGGCAAGCACGCCCGCGGGCTGCGCCAGATGCGCCAGTGCATCGCGGAACGCGGCCCAGTCACCGGCCAGCGCAGCATCCACCGTCAGCAGACCGGTGTGCGTATCCACCATGTCCTGGAACATCAGCCCCTGCCGGCCCGGCCCCGGCGCCCAACCGAGCCCGGCGTAGAACACCAGTAGCGACAGCAGGCCGAGCACGAAGACCGGCAGGCTGTGGCCGGTCAGGCAGAACAGCCGAATTGCCTGGTCCGCCGCCGTCCCCTGGCGCACCGCCGCCAGGACGCCAAGCGGCACGCCAACCAGGACCGCCAGCAGCAGCGCCGCCGTTGCAAGCTCAAAGGTTGCGGGAAAGAAGCGCGCGATGTCCTCGGTGACCGGATTC
Source organism: Roseomonas sp. SRI_022 (assembly GCF_057586215.1). Lineage (NCBI taxonomy): Bacteria > Pseudomonadati > Pseudomonadota > Alphaproteobacteria > Acetobacterales > Roseomonadaceae > Roseomonas > Roseomonas sp. SRI_022. The sequence goes on along the minus strand of NZ_JBYCZL010000004.1, from coordinate 168,086 downwards.
GCTGTCATCACGGACTGGCCGAGATCGCCCGACAGCAATTGGCCGAGGTATCGGATGAACTGTTCGGGCAGTGGCCGGTCGAGACCGAGTTCGATCCGCGTCCGCTCCACGACATCCTGCGGCGCACGGTCGCCGACGATCGCCAGCACCGGATCGATCGGCACCACCCGTCCAATCAGGAAGGTGACCAGCACCAGGCCGAACAACGTGATCGGAATGCTGGCGAGGCCGGCGAGGAATGCTCGTGACCGCGCGGCGGAGAACCGCCTCACGCAGCATGCGCCTTCGCCCGGCGCGCCTGGGGTGCTCGCACCAACGCGCCGGCCCACGCCCACGCGCGCGCGAACGGGTATGCTGTCATCGCGGAGGCCTCACCTGAATGGCTTCCAAGTGGTGTCACGATGCACGGCGGCCGGGGCCACTGTCGAGTGCAGAACCGGCGGGGCGGTGCGACGCAGGAAAGCGTCGTCCGCACACGCTGCCACGTGAATGTTCGGGAATTGGAACACCGTGCTGCGACGTCCGGGTCGCGACGGGCGCGGATGTCGGTGCCCGAGACCGTAGACCGGGCGGGCGGGGTGCCTCGGATCGAGGAACACAGGATCAATTGCTCTGCTCGCGGTCGCGCCGATGATGGCGGCCGGCCGGCCCCTGGCGCTGACAGTGATCCAGCACCAGGAGACACAGCGGCGAGGGCGCTTCGCTGCCCGCCCCGTGCAAATAGCCGACGGGGCGGCGGCCAGGAGTGCCAGAATTCGGCTTGCTCACAGCCTTAACGGCCGATCCCGCGCCGGAGTTTCTCTCGGAGACGGGCAGCCCGGCCAGGTGCGGCGTCACCTCGATCCCGTTGTGGTCATGCGATCCCCGGGTCGCGCAGCAATGCGTCCGGAATGGCCTCGGCCGCCGCGGCCAGCGGATCGCGGGGCAGCACGCGGTGCGTCAGCACCATCGCCGCCAGGGTACGCCGATCCGGCTGATCCACCTGCGCCGCTTCCCACGCCATCGCGGTTGCGGACGCCACATTGTACAGCCCGGTTGCCGCCTGCCGTGCCAGCACGGCACCGCCTTCGCTGCCGGCGTGGCGTGCCAGGGCGAAGGCCCGCGCCGTCGCCTCGGCCAGCCCGGGCAGCGGTTCGGGCGTGGCGCCCTGCAGGCCGGCGAGATGTGCCTCCAGCGCCTCCAGCGAGCCCTCGCGCGCCGCAGCGCGCAGCACGTCGAGTGCCACGATGTTCGACGTGCCTTCCCAGATCGAACCGAGATGCGCATCGCGCACCAACCGCGCATCGGGGAAGTCCTCGATGTAGCCGCAGCCGCCGCGCACCTCCATCGCATCGCCGGTGATGACGCGCGCATCGCGGCAGGCGCGGAACTTGATCAGCGGTGTCAGGATGCGCAGCAGAGGATAGGCGGCGGCGTCGCCGGAATCCGATCGGCGCAGTGCCTCGGCCGTCTGGAACACCATCGTCCGCGCCTGTTCCGCTCGCACCAGCATCTTTGCCAATTGACGGCGCATCAGCGGCAGAGCGACGATCGGCGTGCCGAAGGCGATGCGGCGATGGGCGATGAACAGCGCCTCGGTCACCGCCTTGCGCATCATGCCCGCCGCGCGAACGCCGTTCGACAGGCGTGAATTGTTCACCATGTCGGCCATTTGGCGCATGCCGGCGCCGGGTTCACCGATCATCCAGGCGGTCGCGCCCTCCAGCTTGATCTCGCCGCTCGCCATCGACCGTGTGCCGAGCTTCTCCTTCAGCCGCACGATGCGGTAGCGGTTCGCGCCGCCATCAGGCAAGGTCCGCGGCAGCAGGAACAGCGACACGCCTTTGATGCCCGGCGATGCGCCTTCGGGGCGCGCCAGCACCATCGCCAGTTCCGCATCGGCGTTGGAACAGAACCACTTGTCGCCGGTCAGCGCCCAGGATCCATCCGTATGCGGCGCAGCCGTGACGGCGGTGTTGGCGATGTCTGACCCGGCGCCCTGTTCGGTCATGAACATCGCGCCCTGGAACAGCTCGTCCATGTCCTGTGAGGTCAGCGCGGGCAGGTAGCGGTCGATCAGTGCGGGCGCACCGAACTTTCGCAGCGTGCGCGTCAGGCTGTCGGTCATGGAGACCGGGCAGCACAGGCCGAATTCCGCCTGCACGAACAGATAGGTGATGGCGTACTTCGCGGCAGCCGGCATCGGCGCCGGCCAGTCGAGCACGCCGCCGCGATGCGACAGTGCGGCGAGGCCGTATTCCCCGAAGGCCAGACGCTCCATTTCCCGATAGGCGGGATGGTAGTCGATGGATTGCGCATCCTCCCCACGCCGCGTGCGGTGGACCAATTCGGGCGGATTCACATCCGACGTCGCGGCAAGATCCGCCAGCGCCCCGCCCGCCAGTCCACCCAGCCGGTCGAGATGAGGCAGTAGATGCGCAAGCAGGTCGTCCGGCAGGTACAGCGGCAACAGCGCGGCGAGCGTCGGATCGGCGCGGAACAGGTTGAGGCCGTGGCTGTCCGGCACGGCCTCGGCACCGACCGGGGCGGGGCGGTTCGGGCGGATGATGGTCATGGGCGTCTCCTCGGGTGGAGGATACGCCCATGCCGCAGTGTCAGACGACCCGGAAGTTGGAGAACTGCCAGGGGTCCGCGGTGTCCACATCCTCAGGGAACAGCGCACCGCGATCCTGCAGCGGCGTCCAATCGGAATACACGCCGGCCATCTCGCCCAGATAGGGCAGGCAGATCTCGAGCGCACGGGCGTGGTCGAGCTCATCGGCTTCGAGCACCCCGGCATTCGGGTTCTCGATGGCGAAGACCAGGCCGGCTAGCACAGCGACGCAGACTTGCAGCGAGGTCGCATTGTTGTGCGGCGCCAACGCGCGCGCTTCCTCGATGGTCAGGCGCGACCCGTACCAGTACGCACCCTTCTTGTGACCCATCAGCAGCACGCCAAGCTCGTCCACGCCGGAGGTGATCTCCTCCATCATCAGGCGCTGCTTGTCCTGCATCTCCCAGTTCTTGCCGGCGAGCTCATGGACCGACAGCACCGCATCGTCGCAGGGGTGATAGGCGTAATGCGCCGTCGGGCGATGCAGCACCGCACCCGACGTGTCGCGTAGCGTGTAGTAGTCGGCGAGCGAGATGGATTCGTTGTGCGTGATGAGGAAGGCGTGCATCGGCCCTTCCAGTGGCGTCCAGGACCGCACGCGCGTGGAAGCCCCCGGGCGCATCAGATAGATCGCCGCGTCGCAGCCGAAATCATGCCGCCGGCCGTCGGGCGGCAGGCCCTTCTCATGGCTGCCCCAGCCGAGTTCCGCCGGCTGGTTGCCTTCACCGACGAAGCCGTCGATCGACCAGGTGTTGACGAATTCCCCGCGCGCCTTGGGGCGACCGGCGGCGACCTGGGTGTCACGCTCGGCGATGTGGATCACCTTCACGCCGAGATCGGCGGCGAGCTGCGCCCAGCCTTGCCGCGTCGCGGGCACGTCCGTCGCATGGCCGGTGTCGCTCGCGACGTTGAGCAGCGCCTGCTTCACGAAGTGCGAGACCAGCCCCGGATTGGCGCCATGCGTCGTCACTGCCGTCGGCCCGGCGCCGTTCTTCAGCGCGAGTGCGCTTTCGCGCAACGCATAGTTCGACCGCTGCGACGGCGTCAGCGAGGGATCGGTATAGCCGCCGACCCAGGGCTCGACGCAGGTATCCAGGTACAGCGCGCCGATCTCCCGGCACAGCGTTACCAGCGCCACCGAGGACACATCCACGGACAGGTTCAGCAGGAAGTCGCCCGTCACCAGGCGGCCGCGCAGGACGCTTTCGTAGTTCTCCCGGGTCAGCGGCAGCACCGTGTGCGCGATGCCGTATTCGGCCGCGATCGCCGCGCCGCGGTCATCGGAGGTGACGATCTCGATGCGGTCCCTCGGCATGTCGATATGCTTCAGGATCAGCGGCAGGACGCCCTGGCCGATCGAACCGAAGCCGAGCATCACCAAGCGCCCGGAGAAGGCGGCGTGCTTCATCGTTCTGTCTTCCCCTGAGAATCAGGCGGCGCGTGCCGCGGCGGCTTCATAGCCCGGCGTGGCGAGCATGGGCGAATCGGACACTTCCGTGACAAGCGCACGATCGAATCCGTTGAAGGCGGTGCGCAGCGCGGTGCCGTAGGCGCCGAGCTGGCCGACTTCGATCCAGTCGCCCTCCCGCACGTCGGCCGGCAGCATCCAGGGGCCGCGCATGACGTCGGCGCTGTCGCAGGTCGGGCCGAACAGCGTGAAGGCGCGCATGACCTCCGACGGTTGGCCATCCAGGCGGATCAGCCGGTGGGGGAAGCGGAAGCCCGGCGCGCCGGCATCCGACAGCGCGCCATAGACGCCATCGTTGACATACAGCGCATCGCCACGCCGCTGCTGTACCTGCACCACCACCGATGCACCCCCCGCCACCAGCGCGCGGCCCGGCTCGGCCCACAGCCGCACGCCTTCGGGCAGCAACGCCGCGCCGGCGCGGATCGCGTCCATGAAGGCGGCCAGCGCCGGCGGCTCGCTGCCGGGATACGCGACCGGGAAGCCGCCGCCGACATCGACGATCTCGACCGTGACGCCGGACGCCGCGATCACCTCGGCCGCCAGCGCCAGCGCGCGCGTCCAGGCCGCCGGGTCGAGGCATTGCGAGCCGACATGGAAGGACAGGCCGAGCCGTGCGGCATGCGGGCGAGCGGCGCGCAGAAGTGCAGCCGCATCGACCGGCGCGGCGCCGAACTTGCCCGACAGGTCATAGGCCGCATTGCCCTTGGGCAGGGCGAGCCGCACCACCAGGCCGAGCTCGTCGCCGCCACCCGCTTCCTCGAGAATCTTCGTCAGCTCCCCATCGGTATCGAGCACGAAGTCGCGCACGCCATGCTGCGTCCAGGCGCTACGGATCGCGCCGCGCGACTTGACCGGGTGCATGAAGTGGATGGTGGCCTCGGGGAACAGGCTGCGCACCAGCCGCACCTCGGCGTCCGAGGCACAGTCGAAATGCGTCACGCCACCCGCCGCGATGGCGCGCAGCATGGTCGGTTCGGCATTGCACTTCACGGCGTAGAGCACATCGCCCGGGAAGGCGGCGACGAAGGCGCGCGCGGCCGCGGTCACCGCCTGCGGGCGCAGGCAGTGCACCGGCTCCTCCGGGCGCAGCGAGGCGACCACGGCATCGACGCTCGGGCGGCGGGCCGGGACGGCGGGGCGGCGGAGCGGCGCGACGGCGCCGCGCGGGCGGATCTGGTTCATCGCATCAAGGCTTTCAGGGCAAGAAGTGTGCGCCCGCCGCCGCGCCTCGGACCCTTCGGGTGGGCGCGGCGGCGGGGAATGAGGGAGCCTGCCGGCAGTCCGCCACGGACGACGCCCCGCGCCCCCCTCGGCCCGCGGAACGGGCTTAGGGACGGGACGCCGGCGCAACGGCGCGGATCAGGCGCTGCGTCTGATGCGATGGGTCTCCATCGCAAGGCGGCGGACAGGCGACACAGGCGGCTCCCTCGAACCTTCCGGCCCACGCGAATGGCCGGATCGAACAAAGGACGCGTCCCGTCGTTGCTTGTGGCCCGGATGCTCCAGGCCTCGCGGCACGTGCGATGGCGTCAGCGCCCCACCGGGGGCGCGGGCCGGAAACTATGCAGTCGATCCGGCGAATTCAAGTGAAATTGCGCGGAGGCGCCATGAATGGCGCGCATATCGGCCGGGGGGACGGGCGGCCTTGCCGGAAAGTCTCCGGCCGGTGGCGGCTTCCAAGCCGAAGCTCAGCCCTTCGCCGCCTGCAGGCAGAGGTATTCCCAGCCGATCGTCGCCGCCGCCAGCGCGGTGATCTCCGCCACGTCATAGGCCGGCGCGACCTCCACGACATCCGCGCCACGGAAATCGAGCGCGCCGAGCCGCCGCAGGATCCCCTGCGCCTGCCAGGTCGCGAGGCCGCCGACCTCCGGCGTGCCGGTGCCTGGCGCGAAGGCAGGGTCGAGCCCGTCGATGTCGAAGGACAGATAGGCCGGCCCACCGCCCACCACCTCGCAGACCTGCGCCGCCACGGCGGCGGGCGTGCTTTCATGGACCTGCTGCGCCGAAAGGATCGTGACGCCCTGGCCGCGCGTCCAATCGTACATCTCGGGCCAGGCAGGGGCGCGAATGCCAACCTGGATCATGCGCTTCGGCGCGATCAGCCCCTCGGTGATGGCGTGCCAGAACACCGAGCCATGGGCGAAGCGCTGGCCGAAATTATCCTCGGAGGTGTCGAGGTGGGCATCGATATGCACCAGGCCCACCGGTCCGCCGATGCGCTTCGTCAGGGCCCGCAGCAGCGGCAGCGTCACGCCGTGCTCGCCGCCGAAGGCCAGCAGATGGCGCAGCCCCGCTGCCTGCTGTTCGATCAGGCGCAGGCTTTCGGGAATGTCACCGAGGGCGATCCCGAACTCGCCGAGGTCCGACAGGTCTAGCGCGGTCGGGTCCACGCCGCTTTCGGGATGCCGCCCATCGGTCAGCATGCGGGCCGCGGCGCGGACGGCCCGCGGCCCGTCCCGCGTCCCGGCGCGGTTGGTGGTGCCGATGTCGAGCGGCACGCCCGCGACGCAGAAGGCAGCGCCGCGGTCGTCGGGGCGAGCGCCAAGAAAGGCGTGCGGGGCAGCGAAGGTGACGGGCGTGGGCATGACGGAGGTTAAGCCCGGGCGGCATGGCCCTGTCCAGGCGCGGCGTGCTTGGCTACCACCATGGCCATGATGCCCTTCCAGAACGGTCCGCGCCCCACCCTCGATGACATCCCCGGCTCCCTGATCCGGGAGGTGTCGGAGGCCGGGCGCGACATTCCTGGCCTGATCCGCCTGTTCTTCGGCGAGCCCGACACCGTCACCCCCGCTTTCATCCGGGATGCCGCGAAGGCCGCGCTCGATGCCGGGGAGACCTTCTATGCCCCCAATCCCGGCATCGCCCCGCTGCGGGAGGCGATCGCCCGCTATCTGAACCGCAACGGCCGGCCGATGGGGCCAGAACGGATCGCGGTCACTGCCTCGGGCGTCAATGCGCTGATGCTCGTGGCGCAGGCGCTGCTGGACCCGGGTGACGAGGTCGTGATCCCGATGCCCGCCTGGCCGAACATGGATGGCATCGCTCGGGTCATGGGCGCGCGTGTCACGCCGCTGCCGCTGCGCATCGTCAATGGTGTCTGGCGCGTGGACATGGATGAATTGCTCGCGACGGTCACGCCGGCGACGCGACTGATCTTCCTCAACAGCCCGGGCAACCCGACTGGTTGGACGCTGAGCGCGGAGGAGCAGCGCGTCATCCTCGACCATTGTCGCCGGACGGGCACCTGGATCCTGGCCGATGATGTCTATGAACGGCTGTACTTCGCGGGCGACGCGGCGCCGTCCTTTCTGTCCATCGCAACGGCTGAGGATCGCGTCGTCTCGGTGAATTCCTTCAGCAAGTCCTGGTCGATGACGGGATGGCGGCTGGGCTGGATCGCGGCACCCCCGGCGCTGATGGACAGCCTGGCGAAGCTCAACGAGTTCAACATGTCCTCCGCGCCGACCTTCGTGCAGCATGCGGGCGTCGTGGCGCTCGACCAGGGCGATGGCTTCATCGCCGAGACGTGGGCGCGCTACCGCGCGTGCCGTGACCTTGCGCTCGATATCCTGGGAGCGGTGCCGGGGGTGACGGCGCCGCGGCCCGAAGGGGCGATGTACCTGTTCCTGCGCGTGGCCGGCTGCACCGACAGCCTGGCGCTGGCGAAGTCGCTGTTGGGCAGCGCAGGCGTCGGCCTTGCCCCCGGCGCGGCCTTCGGCGCGGGCGGGGAGGGGCATCTGCGCCTGTGCTTCGCGCAGAGCGAGGAACGGCTGCGCACCGCCTGCACGCGCGTCGCGGCGGCTCTGGTTGCGGCCTGACGCACCGGCCCAGGGCTTCCCGTCCGCGCGCCGGCGTCCATACTGGACGCCTGCCGCGAGGAGAGAGCGATGCCCGAGCCGATGGACAAGCCCCAGTTCGACGCGCTGATGGAGCGACACGGCCTGCCGCTGACGGAAGCCGAGAAGGAGGGCATCCGTGCCGTCTCCGGCCACATGCTGGAAATGGCCCGGCGCGTGCGCACGCCACGCAACGCTGGCGCCGAGATGGCGCTGACCTTCGCCCCGAAGGGGGCGACGCGATGATCCCGACCATCGCCGAGGCGGCGAAGCAGATCGCCGCGAAGCAGATTTCGCCCGTCGAGTTCATGAAGGACCGCCTGGCCAAGGCGGAGGCGCTGAATCCGGAGATTCACGCCTTCATCCGCTTCACGCCGGAGGCCGCGCTGCAACAGGCCAAGGCCGCTGAGGCGCGGCAGATGGCCGGCACGCTGAAGGGGCCGCTCGACGGCATCCCGATCGGGCACAAGGACATCTACGAGACCGCCGGCATCCCCACCACCGCGCATTCCCGCGTGCTGATCGACCACGTGCCCGCCGCCGACGCCGCCGCGGTCACGGCCTGGGCCGAGGCCGGCGCCGTGATGCTCGGCAAGCTGGCGACGCACGAATTCGCCTGGGGCGGGCCGTCCTTCGACCTGCCCTGGCCGCCGGCGCGAAACCCCTGGAACACGGCGCATTTCACCGGCGGTTCCTCGTCCGGCACCGGGGCGGCGCTGGCGGCGGGCGTGATCCTGGGCGGGACGGGGTCCGACACCGGCGGGTCGATCCGCATGCCCGCCTCGCTCTGCGGCACGGCGGGGATCAAGCCGACCTATGGGCTGTGCTCGCGGCGCGGTGTGCTGCCGCTGTCGCATTCGCTCGACACCGTCGGGCCGCTCGCCTGGACGGTCGAGGATTGCGCCATCATGCTCGATGCGCTGACCGGCCATGATCCTGCCGACCCGTCTTCGGCCAACCGCCCGAAGCCCGACCTGCGGTCGGGGCTGAACAATGGCGTGAAGGGCCTGCGCATCGGCGTGATCCGGCACTTCCACGAGGTGGATTGCCCGGTTAGCCCGGGCATGGCCGCCGGTATCGCGCATGTGGTGCAGACGCTCGAGGGCCTCGGCGCGACGGTCACGGAGGTGACGCTGCCCTCGCTGCATGACTTCAACGCGGCGGGGTGGCTGATCCTCGCCGCCGATGCCTTCGCGGTGCACGAGCCCTGGCTGCGCACGAAGTTCCGCGACTATGGCGAGGTCCTGCGCGAACGCCTGGCACTGGCCGGCACCATCTCGGCCGCCGACTACCTGCAGGCGCAGCGGCGGCGGCGGGAGCTCTGCGACGCGGTGGCGAAGGCGATGGAAGGCTGCGATCTGCTGCTGACCGCGAGTTCACCGGGCGAGGCCCGGCTGATTACCGAGATGGGCAAATGGGCGTCCTTCCAGTCGCCCAACTTCACCATGCCCTTCAACCTGACCGGGCAGCCGGCGCTGACTGTCTGTGCCGGCTTCGGGGCGGGCGGGCTGCCGGTCGGCGTGCAACTGGTTGGCCGGCCCTTCGAGGACGCGACGGTGCTGCGCGCCGGGCATGCCTATGAACAGGCGACGACCTGGCGGGCGCGGCGCCCAGCCATGGCGGGCTGACACGCAGTCCCGGCGCGCTTCGCGGCCAGCGCGCCGGGACTCTCGTCCGCGCCCCTTGCCGCGCGATGCATGCCGGGTCCAGGTTTTCGCCACCGGCCGCGCCAGACGCCGGACAAGGAGGAAACCTTCATGCGAAGCTTCGGCCGTCGCCCGCTGCTGCATGCGCCCTTCGCGCTCGCCGTGATGTCCAGCCCTGCCATCGCCCAGGAACAGCGTCGCAGGCCGCCGCGCGATGGCGTCTGGGCAGGCGCCTGGGCTGCCTCGGCGCATGGGCCTTATCCGTCGGGCAATCCATCGGCCCAGCCCGACCAGGCCTTCGCCTTCCCGGTCCCGGCGGAAGGGGCGCGCGACCAGACGATGCGCATGATGGTCCGGCCCGACATCTGGGGGCCGGCCGCACGGCTGCGCTTCAGCAACGCCTTCGGCACGCGGCCCCTGGTGATCCAGGGCCTGCAGGTCGGTCTGCAAGGTGTGGGGGGCAATGTCGCGCGCGGCACCAACCGCCCGGTCACCTTTGGCGGCGCACCCAGCGTCACCATCGCGCCCGGTGCAACGGCCTGGAGCGATGCCGTCGCGCTGCCCTTCGTGCGCGGGTTGGGCGATCCGTTGCTGGAGGGGCGGCGCCTCGCGGTCAGCTTCCATCTTCCTGGTCCGACCGGGCCGATGACTTGGCACGCCAAGTCCCTGACCACCAGCTACCTGACCCCGCCCGGCGCGGGCGATCAGGCCCGCGGCGAGAGCGACGCCGCCTTCCCCTACACCACGGCCTCCTGGTTCTTCCTCGACATGGTCGAGATGCGCGCGGCAGCCGGCACGGCGGTGATCGTCGCCTTCGGCGATTCCATCACGGACGGCACGAACACCACGATGAACGGCGATGATCGCTGGCCCGACACCTTGTCGCGCCGGCTGCGTGCGCGCTTTGGCAACCGCGTGTCGGTCGTGAATGCCGGCATCGGTGGCAACCGTGTGCAGAGCCCGGCCAACTACACGCCGCAGGATCCGATCCCGGGTGGGCCTTCCGCGCTGTCGCGGCTGGAACGCGACGTGCTGCAGGTCTCAGGCGTGCGGACCGTGATCTGGATGGAAGGGATCAACGACCTCGGTTCCGCCGAGGCAACCGCGGACCAAGTGATCGCGGGGCTGCGCGACGGCGTCCGCCGGCTGCGTGAGCGCAACATTCGCGTCGTCGGCGCGACGCTGACGACGGCGCTCGGCTACAATGGTGGGCACGGCACGCCGCAGGTCGATGAGCGGCGCCGCGCCATCAATGCCTGGATCCGCGCGCCCGGCAATTTCGACGCCGTCGCCGATTTCGACGCGGTGACGATCGACCAGGCGACGGGGCAGCTGAAACCGCCCTTCATTCCCAACAGCACGGTGGGCGGGGCCGGCGACCGGCTGCATCCGAACCGTGCCGGGCTGATGGCGATGGCCGAGGCAGTGCCGATCGATGCCCTTGGCCTTGCCGCCCCAGCCCCGCCCGCGCGGCGCGAGCCGCGCCGGTAGGTCACCCCGCGCCCGGCGTGAAGGCCCGGATCCGGTGACCGTCAGGGTCAAGGGCGACGCAGCACCGGCCGAAATCCATGTCGGTCGGTGCCTGCGCGATGGCGACGCCGCGAGCCGTCCAATCCGCGTGGGTCGCATCCACGTTGGCGACCGCGAAGGCCAGTTCCCCGCCGCCGGCGGAACCCGGCGCCGGTTCCACGCCGCCCCGCATCCACAGGCCAAGGCCCATGCCGCCGGGGCGGCGGAACATGGCGAAGCCCCGCGAAGCCTCGTCCGGCGGCGTGCCGAGCAGGTCTTCATAGAAGGCCACGCTGCGCGCGACGTTATCGACATAGAGGATGACGAGGGTGGGATCGGCCATGGCCGTTGCTCCTTTGCTGCGGGTCGGAGCATGCCGGGCAGCCGCGTCGGAATCTGTCAGCAGGCGTCACGGCGCGTCGTCGGGTGCCGCCTGCGCTCGCCAGGTCGCGAGCAGCACGCGGCGCCGCTGCGGCAGGCGATCCGGCAGGGTGGTCGCCGTGGCGATGCGGTCCAGGCGGAAGTGGCGAAAGTCCTGGCGCAGCTCGCACCAGGCGGCCAGCACCTCGGTGGCGGCGAAGAAGCCGATGACGATCGGCCAGACCGTGCGCTCGCTCCTGGCACCGGCGCCATCGACATAACGTAGGCGCACCTTGTGTTCGCTTCGCATCGCCGCGCGGATCGCACCCAGGAATGGGGATGCCCCGCGCTCCGGTGATGGGCCGGCGCGCAGCGGGCTCGCCGCCGCGGCCTCCTCGATCGCCGGCGGCAGGATCGCGGCGATCTTCGCGAAGGCTTCCCGGCGGCCTCCGCGAGTGCGGCGTCGCCGCGTTCCGCGACCAGGCGCAGGCCGAGCATCACCGCATCGGCCTCCTCCTCCGTCAACATCAGCGGCGGCAGGAAGAAGCCCTCGCGCAGCCGGTAGCCTAAACCCGCCGCACCTTCGATCGATGCGCCCTCGGCGGCCAGCGTCGCGATGTCGCGATAGACGGTGCGCAGGGACACGCCAAGTTCCGCGGCCAGGTCGGCCGCCGTCACCGCGCGGCGGTGCCGTCGCAGCGCCTGCATCAGCACCAGCAGCGGGCCGCGCGCGACATGGCAGCGTCACAGTCCCAGCACGGGCTTCACCACGTACTGCCAGACGGTGAAGACCACCTCGATGCCCACCAGCACGACCACCGCGACCTCAAGCCCCAGTGCGCGGCGGCCATGGATCAACGACAGCACGCCTTCCGTGGTGTCGGAGATCAGCGTCAGCTTGCGGTCGAGCGCCGCACTGCGTTCCTTCAACTCATACTCATCCGCCAGGCGCGCATGCAGGCGTTCCAGCGCCGGGTGATCCCACAGCAACTCGGGCTTGTCCTCGGCCTCGACGCGTGCCGTGGTGCGGCTGCGCGCGGCCAGCGCATGGCCGATCTGCCGGTGCAGGGCGCGCGATGACGCCGCGAGCCGACCTTCGGTGCGCAGCGTCGTCACGATGGGCTCCAGCCGGTCCAGCGCCTCGGCCAGCAGGATTTCCTGATGCGCGAGCGCGGCACTCTTTGCCAGCGCATCGGCCACGACCGCGAGCCGCGCGATGGACAGGTCGCGCAGGCGGATCACGCCGTCGGGATCGACGCCGTCCTGCTCGGCCCCTTCGGTGATCGGCGCGGCCTCCTCGATCGGCTTCGGCAGCGCATTGGTCAGGCGCGGCTTCAGCATCTCCACCACGGCGGCCTCCTGCTCAGCATTCGCCCCGATGAAGACCACCGCGCCCCAGCGGAAGGCGAAGGCGGTGAAGCCTTCTGGTGTCGCGAGCGGCACCGGGTCGATAGTCGGTGCGCCCTCGCGCGGCAGACCCCGGTGATCGAGCCGCTCGCCCAGCAGCAGGGCGCGGGCGCGGATGCGCGGAGTGTCGGGCGTGGTCATGCGATCTCACCTCCGATGCCGGCAGGCCGATGCGCGACGCGCGACGCGGTGTTCGGCGAAGGGATCGGCGGAAGGGCTGTCATGGCGACCTCGGGCGAAGCAGGCGCGACGGGCCAGCCTGCGCGGCGGTCCGTCCCATGTCCATGACCCACAATGTCGAGATGTGGTGTGAAATCGGCGAGCCGACCCCCTATATTGGGTGTGCTGTCGGAGCCCCCGCCGTCCGACGGCGGAGGACATGATGGACGGCTTCACCCCCGCCCCCCAGGCTGATGCTGCGCCGCCCGGCGCTTCCTTTGGCGATGTGCCGCTGCCGGCCCGCGGCTTCGATCCCGGCATGGGTCTGGCCGTCGCGCGGCGCACCGTGCTGCGCACCGAAGATGCCGAGGATTTCGGCCGCGTTGCCGACCGTGTCGCGGCGGGCAGCCTGGCGCTACTCGGTCGCCCGCCATCCGCGGCTGACCGGCAGGAACAGGCGCGGCTGCGCAACGCCATCGCCACCGGCGCGCTGGTCACCTCGGGGCGGCATCTGCAGCACGGCGATCCTAGCCAGGCCCTGCGCAACATGGAGGTCTTCACCAACTGCGCCACCGCCGGTGCGTCCTTCACCAAATTCTACCTGCTGCTGAACGGCGCCGGTGTCGGCCGCGCCTATGACGACGATCTCTGCCCGGTCGACTGGGCCGATGCGCCGTCGCTGCTGCTGTACCTCTCGCCCAGCCATCCCGACTGGCCGAAGGATCGCGCATCGCTGCACCGCTTCGGCGTGGAGTTCGGCCTGCTGCGCTGGGGCATGGGGCCCGACGCCTTCGGCGACATCGAGGAAGCCGATGTGCGCAACTTCCTGGCGCGGGAGATGGTCCACGACCTCACCCGCGTGCCGGCGGATGCGCAGCACCATGTCATCGCCGACACGCGCGAGGGCTGGGCCAAGGCGGTCGAGATCCTGGAGGGCATGGCCTTCCGGCGCGAGCGTGGCCGCACCCTGCTGCTGGACCTGTCGCAGGTGCGCCCGCTCGGCGCGCCGATCCAGGGCATGCAGGGGCGCCCGGCCTCCGGCCCGCTGTCGCTGCTGCGCGCCTTCATCAACCTGCGGCGGGATGTCATCGAGGCCGCGCGCGACCGCGACCTCGATGGCGAGACGCTGCGCCCCTGGGAACAGGCGCTGCGCGCCGATCACATCCTGTCCACCGAGGTGCAGGTCGGCGGCGCGCGCCGTGCGGCGCGCATGGCGACGAAATCCTGGCGCGATCCCGGCGCGCTGCGATTCGTGCGACTGAAGGCAGAAGGCGGGCTGTGGACCGCGAACCATTCGCTGATGGTCGATGCGGAGTTCTGGGCACGGCTCGGGGGCGATGACGACGAGCCCCTGACGCGCCATGCCCGCGCGCTGTTCGAAGCCGCCACCGCCTGCGCCTACGTCAACGGCGAGCCTGGCTTCATCAATGGCGACAGGCTGGAGGATGCGCGCACCGGCTTCGCGCGGGCGAAGCCCGCCACGGCTGAGGCCGGTTCCGCCCGCTATCGCGTCGAGGACGGCGCCGCCTTGCTCGAGGACGTCGCCCGCCGCGCGGCCACCACGCATTTCCCGGTCACGACCAACCCGTGCGGCGAGGTCGTGCTGCATGTCACGGGCGGCTACTGCGTGATTTCCGACTTCGCGCCGCTGCTGGCCTGCCCGGTGCCACTGGATGCCCTGGTCCCCGGCGCCTTGCCCGAGGATGTCGCGCGCGCCTGGGATGCGCGGGTGGAAGATGCGGTGCGCCTCGGCGTGCGGTTCCTGATCCGGGTGAACCGGATGGACTCGCTCTATGCCGCGGAGGTCGCGCGTACCAACCGTATCGGCATCGGCCCCACCGGGCTGCATGAATGGGCCTGGGCGCGCTTCGGCCTCGACTTCCGGGACCTGCTCGACGAGGCCCGCGCGAAGCCGTTCTGGGATGCGCTCGCGCATCTGTCGGCGGCAGCGAAGGAGGAAGCGACGCGGTACGCCGCCGCGCTTGGCATGGCGCCGCCGGTGACGGTGACGACCGTCAAGCCTGCCGGTACCACCAGCAAGCTGTTCGGCCTGACCGAGGGCGCCCATCTGCCCGCGCGCCGGCAATATCTGCGCTGGGTGCAGTTCCGTGGCGGGCCGGACGGGCAGGGCGGCTTCCTGCCCGATGGCGATCCGCTGATCGCGCACTACGCCGAACGCGGCTATCCGCTGCGTCCGCTCGCCACCTTTCCGGGCGTGACCGTCGTTGGCTTCCCGACGCTGCCGCTGATCCAGCGCCTGGGCATCGGTGCTCGCCTGGTGACGGCGCCCGAGGCCACGCCGGATGAGCAGTATCGCTGGCTGATGCTGCTCGAACGCCATTGGATCGGCGCGGAGCGCGGCAACCAGGTCTCCTACACGCTGAAGATCGCGACCGATCGCGTTGGGCTCGACGACTTCCGCGCCCTGCTGCGGACCCATCAGCCGCATCTGCGCTGCTGCGCGGTGCTGCCGAGCCGGCCCGACCGCGACCTCGGCTATGAGTATTTGCCGGAGGAGGAGGTGTCGGAGGCGCAGTTCGGCCGGGTCGTGGCCGGTATTCGCGATCCGGGGCTGGCGGAGGCCGTGGACCTCGCGCGGCTGCAATGCGAGGCGGGGGTCTGTCCCATCTGAAGGAACCGGGAAGGCGCCGCCTTCCCCGTGCCCCATCCGCCAGGCCGCAGTGCGGCCTGGACCGCCGTTACCTTGGGGCCGGTTCGTCGTTCCGTAGGGGTTGTAGGAGCAGGCGGTCGAGCCGTTGTTCGGCGTCGGCACGATAGGACTGCACGCCGATGACCATGCCGAGTTGTCCCCGTGCCGGCTCGGCGCGATACGTGCCGAAGATGCGGTCCCAGCACGACAGGCAGAAGCCGAAATCGCTGTCCATTTCGATGCGGACCTCCGAATGGTGGACGCGGTGCATGTCCGGCGTCACCAGCACAAGCCGCAGCGGCCGGTCCAGCCACGCCGGCACCGCAAGGTTCGCGTGGTTGAACAGCGACGTCGCGTTCAGCAGCACCTCGAACACCAGCACGGCTTCCGGTGGTGCTCCGAGCGCGACCACGGCCGCCGCCTTGATGCCGAGCGAAAGCAGGATCTCCACCGGATGGAAGCGCAGGCCGGAGGATGCATCGATTTCCGGATCCGCATGGTGGACGCGATGCAGTCGCCACAGCATCGGCACCGCATGGAAGACCCGGTGCTGGAGATAGACGAGCAGGTCGAGCAGCACGACCGAGGCGGCCCCGGCCACCCAGCCCGGCACGCCCAGTGCCGGGATCAGCCCGATCCCGCGCCCCTCCGCCCAGATCGCCACGCCCACCGCCCCGGCCGGGGCGACCAGCCGCAGCAGCACCGAGGACAGCGCCACCAGCCCAAGATTGGACGGCCACCGCCGCCAGGCGAGCCGCTGCGGGCGGCGCGGAAAGGCGTGCTCCAGCAGGGCCATCGTCACCAGCACGGCGGCGAAGACGGACAAGCGGATGACGGGTTCCTGCGCGAGCATAGGCCACAGATGTAGCGCCTTCGGCCGGCCCTTGCAGGGGCGGCCCGCAGCGGCGAGCATGCGCGGCCAAGGAGACGACCATGAAGCGCCTCGCCACCCTGCTTGCCCTGATGCCGCTGCCCGCCCTGGCCCACCATCCCATGGGCGGCACCACGCCCGCGACGCTGTGGCAGGGTTTTGCCTCTGGCGTCGGCCACCCGGTGATCGGGCCCGACCACCTCGCCTTCCTGATCGCCGCCGGCGTTCTGGCGGCGGCCCTGCCGTTGCGCAGCGGTGTCTTCGCCATCATCGCCTTCGTGCTCGGCGGCTTCGGCGGCAGCCTGGTACATGTGGCGGGGATCGGCCTCGGCCCGGTCGAGGCTGTCGTGGCGCTCTCCGTCCTCGTGGCCGGGCTGTCGCTACTGTGGCGCCGCCTGCCCGCGACGCTGCTGCCGGTCATCTTCGGCTTGGCCGGCCTGTTCCACGGCCACGCCTTCGCCGAGGCGATCATCGGCGCCGAGCAGGGCGTGCTCGTCGCTTATCTTGCTGCGCTGGCACTGACACAGTCGGCCATCGGCCTCGGCGTCATGCTGCTGGCGCGTCGCTGGGGGGCGCATCTGCCGCGGCTGCGCGAGGCGACCGGCGTCTGTGCGGCGGTAGCGGGCGGATTGTTCTTCGTCGCGGCGCTGATGGCCTGAGGATCGGACCGGTTTAGGAACGGGATTCGTCCGCCGGCGCGGATTGATCCATTCTCCCGCCACAGCGCCCGGACCACAGGGCGCGGATTGGGAGGAGCCGCATGACCAAGACCATGTCGCTGACCATCGCGTGTGCCGCGTTGGTGTCGATCACCCCTGCCGCCTTCGCCCAAGCGCCCCAGCCGGGCCAGACGACCTTCTTCGTCACCAGCGTCGGCCCTGGGCGGGGTGGTGACCTCGGCGGCCTTGCCGGGGCGGATGCGCACTGCCAGGCGCTGGCCATGGCCGCCGGGTTCGGGGGGCGCAACTGGCGCGCCTATCTCAGCACGAGCGCCGCCAGCGGTGCGGCGGCGGTGAATGCGCGTGACCGGATCGGGCGCGGTCCGTGGACCAATGCGCAGGGCGTCGTCATCGCCCGCAGCGTCGAGGACCTGCACAGCGACAGCAACAACCTCACCAAGCAGACGGCGCTGACCGAGCGCGGCGCGGTGGTGAACGGCCGCGGCGACACGCCGAACACGCATGACATCCTGACGGGGTCACAGGCCGACGGCACCGCCTTCGCCGGCGCCGAGGACCGCACCTGCCGCAACTGGACCTATGGCGAAGCGGAAGGATCGGCGATGGTCGGCCATCACGATCGCATCGGCATTGGCGACGCGCCGCCGGCGCGGTCCTGGAACACGTCCCACCCCTCGCGCGGCTGCACGCCCGACGGGCTGCGCAGCACGGGCGGGGCGGGGTTGTTCTACTGCTTCGCGGCGGATTGAGCCGACGCGATCACGCCTGCCGGCCGAGCCATCGCAGCACGGCGAAGCCGGCCAGCGTGATCAGCGAGACCTGCCCGAAGGCGAGCCCCCAGGCGAGGGCGCCGTCCCCGCCTGCGAGGTCCAGCACCACGCCGGTCAGTAGCGGCCCCGCGAAGCCACCCGCATAGCCCGCCATGGAATGCAGCCCCATCGTCGCGCCGCGCAGTGCAGGGTCTGCCGCCTGCACGGTTCCCGCCGTCAGCGCCGAACTGTCGAGGTAGATCGCCGCGTTCCACGCAAACACCAGCGCCACCACGACCAGGGGTGCCGCACCCGCGCTGAAGCCCGTGACCAGCGACAATGCGGCGCCGCCCAGCATCGCGACGGCGACAATGCGCGCGCGGCCGAAATGTTCGGAGGCCTCGTTGCCCGTCAGTGAGACGACGATGCCGATGACCCCGGCAATGGTGAACAGCACCGTCGGTCCGGGCAGCCAGTCGGGTGGCGCTGTCACGGCGAAGGATGCGGCGAGGAAGGCCACGCCCCAGGCGCGCAGCACCGCCATTTCCAGGGTATGCACGCAGTAGCCGGCGATCCAGGCGAGTGCGCGGCGGTTGCGCAGCACCGGGCGGAAGTCGAGCAGACGCCCACCACCGGCGCGCTTCGGTGGCGGTGTATCCGGCAGGATGGTCAGCGCGATGGCGAAGGCCCCAGCGGCCATGACGCCCCCGGCGAGAAAGGCGGCATCCGGCCCGGCCAGTGCGGCGACCGCGCCCGCCATGGCGAAGGACAGCGCGCCCGCAAATCCGACGCCGGCCGCGTGCCAGGAGACGGCGCGGGTCTGCGCGCTGCCGGTCAGCGGATCGGCGATCCCCTTCAGTCCTGGCATGTAAGCGCCGGCCCAGCCGATGCCCGCCAGTGCGCGGAAGAACAGCCCCGACCAGAAATCCCCCGCAAGCAACCCGAAGCCGAGATGCGCGAGAGCCGTGGCACTCGTGCCGACCAGATAGATGCGCCGCGCCGGCACGCGGTCGGTCAGCGCCAGCAGCAGCGGCACGGCAGGGACATAGGCGGCGAAGAAGATGCCGATCAGCCAGCCGGCCTCAGTGCCCGAGAGCGACCAGCGGTCGATGTAGACCGGCAACAACGCGGGCAGGGTGAAGGCGCCGATCTGCGTCAGCACCTGGGCCGCGACCATGGCGGCGATGAATCGCGGCGTACCGGGAAGCAAGGGCATCGCGGCAGGCTATGCCGGCATCGTCACGGCCGGAAGCGGGGTTGATCGCGGCGCGGCCCCGCACGACACTCCGCGCCCCGAAGGTAAGGAGGAACGCATGCGCGTGGTGGAAACGCCGGACGCCCTGAAGGCGCTGATCGGCCAGGAACTCGGTGTCGGCGACTGGCTGGAAGTGACGCAGGAGATGATCGACCGCTTCGCTGAGGTCACCGGTGATCACCAGTGGATCCATGTCGATGTGGAACGTGCGAAGAAGGAGATGCCGGGCGGCAAGACCATCGCGCATGGCTACCTGCTGCTGTCGCTGCTGCCGAAGCTCGGCGGCGGCGTCTACAAGGTGTCCTGGCCGTCGCGCACGCTGAACTACGGATCGGACAAGGTGCGCATCATCAACCCGGTGCAGGCCGGCGATCGCGTGCGGCTGCGCCAGGCGCTGGTCGGCGTGGATGACGGCGCGGGCGGCACGCACCGCATCGTCGTGCGCCAGACCATGGAGATCGACGGCAAGGACAAGCCGGCCCTGATCGCCGACACCATCCGCATGACCTTTCCCTGAGCGACGGAGCACGACGGATGAAGATCACCTGGTTCGGCCATTCCGCCTTCCGGCTGGAATTCGGCTCCTCGGTCGTGATGATCGATCCCTTCCTGACCGGCAACCCGGCCTTCGGCGGCGACCTCGAAGCGGCCAGCGCCGGTGCGACCCATGTACTGCTGACGCATGGGCATGGCGACCACATCGGCGACACGGTGGCGATCTGCAAGCGCACCGGGGCGAAGCTGGTGACGAACTACGACCTTGCGATGTTCCTCGCGCGGCAGGGTCTCACCGCGCTCGACCCGATGAACACCGGCGGCACGACGGATCAGGGCGACTTCAGCGTGTCGCTGACCATCGCCTTCCATTCCTCCTCGGAGATGGATGCGAATGGCGTGTCGCAGGCGCTCGGCCTGCCGAACGGCATCGTGGTGACGCCGAAGGACAAGGCGGAGCCGGTCGTCTATCACATGGGCGACACCGACATCTTCTCGGACATGGCGCTCATCGACGAGTTGTATAAGCCGTCCATCGCCATGGTGCCTTGCGGCGACCGCTTCACCATGGGGCCGCGCAGCGCGGCCCTTGCCGTCAAGCGCTTCCTGCCATCCGTGCGCACCGCCATCCCCTGCCACTACGCGACCTTCGGACTGCTGCTGCCGGATGCCTCGGGCTTCGTCGCGGCGATGGAAGGGGCGAATGCGAAGGTGCTGGTGCCCGAGAAGGGCGTGGCCTTCACCGCATGAGCACGCTGCCCGGACTGGACGACCTGACGGTTTTCCGCATCGAGGTTTCGGAGGGCGTGGCAACCGTCCTCATGGATCGCGCGCCGGTCAATGCGCAGAACGGCGTGTTCCGTGACGAGATCACGCGCATCTTCGACGTGCTGCACGAGACCGACGAGGTGCGCGCCATCGTCCTGACCGGCGCGGGCAAGACCTTCTCGGCCGGGGCGGATCTGAAGGACAGGCCGAATGCCGCGGCGCGCGGTGCGTATCCGCGCCACAGCCGCGCGGTGCGCGCGGGCTTCGACTGCGTGATGGAATGCAGCAAGCCCGTGATCGCGGCGGTGAATGGTGCCGCGATCGGGGCGGGCTGCGTGCTGGCGCTGGTCTGCGACATCATCCTGGTCGCGGAGGACGCCTTCATGTCCATGACCGAGGTCGATGTCGGCCTCGCGGGCGGGGTGAAACATGTGCTACGGCATTTCGGCCAGTCCGATGCGCGTATGTTCCTCATGACGGCGCGGCGGCTGTCCGGGGTCGAGTTGTACCGGATGAATGTCGCGTCCGGCTGCTATCCGAAGCCGGATCTGCTGCCGGCGGCGCAGGCCATGGCGAAGGAGATCGCAGGCAAGGTGCCGCTCGCGGTCGAGGCAGCGAAGCGCGCCTTCACGCTGAACGAATACATGCCGCTGCGCGAAGGCTATGTGTACGAGCAGACGCAGACCGCGCTGCTGGCGAAGACCGAGGATACGAAGGAAGCGCTCGCCGCCTTCGCAGAGAAGCGCAAGCCGGTCTTCAAGGGCCGTTGAAGGACGGCGGCGCCGGTGTTCCCGGCGCCGCCCGCGCCATCACCCGCGGGCGAGGCCCGCTTCGCGCATCGCCGCACCCAGCGTCGCATCGGTGCGTTCCATGTGCTGCGACAGCCCGGCGGCATCGCCCCAGACCATGCCGAAGCCGCGGGCGTTCATGAAGTCCTTGAACTCCTGGCTGTTCCACACCTTCTGCATCGCCGCGGTCAATTGCTGTGCGATGGGCGCCGGCAGGTTGAGCGGGGCGGCCATGCCGCGCCAGGCGCCGACGCTGTAGTTGATGCCCAGCGTCTCGTTCAGCGTCGGGACGTTCGCGAATTGCGGATTGCGCTGCGGGGCCATCACCGCGAGCGACCGCGCGCGCCCGGCTTCGATGATTGCGCGCGCCTCCGGCACCGAGCAGGTCACCATGTCGAGCCCGCCGGCCGCGAGGTCCTGCATCGCCGGCGCCGCGCCGTTGGACGGCACCCAGCGCACATGGTCCGCGCGCAGCCCCATCGCGCCGAGCCAACCGGCCAGCGCGAGGTGCCAGATGCCGCCCTGGCCGGTGCCCGATGCCTTGAACTGACCCGGACGGCTCGCCTTGATCGCGTCCGCCAGCTGCTTGATGTCCTGGTAGGGCGAGCTGGCATTCACCTGCACGCCCGGCGGGTCCTCGTTCATCAGGGCCAGCGGGGTGTAGGAGGTGCGCTTGAGCTCGGTGAGACCCTGCCAATGCATCATGCAGATCTCGACCGTGATCATCCCGATCGTGTAGCCGTCCGAGGCGGCCTGGGCGATCGCGGCGTGACCGACGACGCCGGACCCGCCGGTGCGGTTCACGACGTTGAAGGGCTGGCCCATCTCCTTCTCAAGCAGCGCTGCGACGATGCGGGCGGTGGCATCGGTGCCGCCGCCGGCACCCCAGGGCACGATGACCTGGACCGGGCGGGCGGGGTAGCGGGGTTGGCCGAGCGCCGGCCTTGCAAGTGGCGCGAACCCGGCAAGGGCGCCGGCGGCGAGCGCGCCGCGGCGGGTGAATTTGGTCATTTCTTGGTTTCCTCCTGGCAGTGCAACGACGCTATCAAGCGGCTTCGGCCGGCCGCAAGCGCCGCATCACCCAGACGCCGGCGGGCCAGAGCAGGGCAGCGATCGCCATGGCGGCGAGCACCGAGGAGACGGGACGCTCGAAGAAGGGCAGGATGTCGCCGTCGGATTTGATCAGCGATGTGACGAAGTTCTGCTCGACCATCGTGCCCATGACGATGCCCAGCACCATCGCCGCCACCGGGTAGCCGTTGCGCTCCATGACGAAGCCGACGATGCCGAACAGCCCGACCAGCAGCACCGAGAACAGGTTGTTGCCGGTGGCGAAGGCGCCGACCGCGCAGAGCAGCACGATGACCGGCATGACCGCGGATCGCGGGGCGCGCAGCACCAGGGAGGCCATGCGGATCATCGCGATGCCGAGCGGGATCATGATGATATTGGCCAGCACGAAGATGATGTAGAGCGCGTACATCGACGATGCGCGTTCGGTGAACAGCGTCGGCCCGGGGTTCAGCCCCTTCATGTAGAGCACGCCGATGGCGATCGCCGTGATGGTGTCCCCCGGGATGCCGAACAGCAGCGCCGGCACCCAGCCGGAGGCGAGGGAGGCGTTGTTCGATGCGCCGGCCTCGACCAACCCCTCAGGATGGCCGGTGCCGAACTTCTCCGATTCCTTTGAGAACTTCTTCGACATGGCGTAGGACACCCAGGCCGCCATGTCCGCGCCCGCGCCGGGCAGCACGCCGATGATGATGCCGATGATGTTCCCCCGCCACATCGGCCACTGGTACTTCTTCGTCAGTCCCCATTGCCCCGCAAGGATCGACCCGAAGCGCCGCCGCGGTAGCGGCGGGGGCTCCGGCGTCGTCATGGCACGCATCACCTCGCTGACGGCGAAGACGCCGACCAGGGCAGGGATCGGCTCGATGCCGCCCAGCAGGTCGGTCACGCCGAAGGTGAAGCGCGGCACGCCGCCCGGATTCTCGATGCCGACGCAGGCGAACAACAGCCCGAGCAGCATCGCCGCGATGGCCTTGATCGGCGAGGATCGCGCCACCAGCGTCGCGCACATCAGGCCGAGAAAGGCGAGCCAGAAATACTCGAAGGTGGAGAAGGACAGCGCCATCTCCGCGAGCAGCGGAGCCATCAGCACCAGCGACAGCGTGCCGACGATGCCGCCGATCGCGCTGAACCACAGCCCCGCGCCGAGCGCCAGTTCCGCCTGACCCTTGCGGGTCATGGCATAGGCTTCGTCGGTATAGGCCGCCGAGGCGGGCGTGCCCGGGATGCGCATCAGCGCGCCGGGGATGTCGCCAGAGAAGATCGCCATGGCAGATGCCGTGATGATCGTCGCCACCGCCGCGATGGGCGAGAGGTAGAAGGTGACCGGCACGAGCAGTGCCGTGGCCATGGTGGCGGACAGGCCGGGCAGTGAGCCGACGACCAGGCCGTAGATGGCGGAGGCCATGATCGCGATCAGCACATCGGCTGCCGCGACCATCCAGAGCGCTTCGATGAAGGCGGTCATGCGATCACCATGGCGCCGCCAGCAGCCCTTCGGGCAAAGGCACTCGCAGCAGCTTGTAGAACACCAGATGCACCACGGGCGGCGCGCCGACGGCCATGGCGGTCGCCAGCCGCAGGGGCGCGCCGAGGCAGAGTGCTGCGACCAGCACCATCACGAAGGCCGTGAGCAGGAAGCCCAGCGGTTCGGAGGCGAGGACGTAGAAAACCAGCAGTGCCGGCGGCACCAGGGCGGCGAGGACGCGGCGGGACCCGAGCCAGCGGGCGAGGCCTTCATGCGCTTCGATCGGCTCCGGGTCGGGTTCCTCGAAGCTCTGTCCGATGCCGAGGACGATCAGCAGGCCGCACAGGACGAGCCCGCCGCCCACCACCATCGGGAAGACGGCCGGGCCGACATCCTGGCCGGGCACGGCAGGCAGGCGCGACCCACCCCAGAAGGCGAGGGCACCCAGCAGCACGAGAAAGCCGCCGGTCACCCGGTCCGACAGATGCATCTTGTCGCCCCTCCCCTGCGCGGCTTGACCGCGCTTGATGGAAGGCTAGTCGATGGACAGGCGCGGAGGCTAGGCCGTGCCGTACTTGTTAAGCGTGCGGGTGCGTGACTGCGCTTGCTAAGCGGTGCCTGCGGCTTAGGCAGCACACGGCAGGGGTTGCCGGCACGGCGAAGCGGTGGCTAGGCTGCCATAGCAGCCGGGCCGTCAGAGTGCCGGCAATGAGGAAACGGCACGATGAAGCTGGGCGCGGCAATCGCCGAGATCATGAAGCGTGAGGGCATCCAGATCCTCACGGGTTATCCGGTCAATCACCTGATCGAGCACGCGGCGGAGATCGACATCCGCCCCGTCATGGTGCGGCAGGAACGCATCGGACTGCACATGGCGGATGCGATCAGCCGTGTCACCTCGGGCCGGACGATCGGTGCGTTCTGCATGCAGCATGGGCCGGGGTCGGAGAACGCCTATGGCGGCGTTGCTCAGTGCTACGGGGAGAGCATTCCCGTGCTGGTGCTACCGATGGGCTATCCGCGCCGGCTCGCGCATATCGACCCGAACTTCAATTCCTCGGTCCAGATGCGCGGCATCACGAAGTCGGCCGAGCCGATCACCTCTGCCGCCGAGGTGCCGAATATCCTTCGTCGTGCCTTTACGCGGCTAAGGAACGGGCGCGGAGGCCCCGTGCTGGTCGAGATCCCGACCGACATGTGGAACGAGGAGGTGCCGGAGCCGCTGGCCTATACGCCCGTCATCGCGACGCGCTACGGCCCGGACCCGGCGGATGTGGCCCGCGCGGCGGATGCGATCGCGGCGGCGAAGCGGCCGGTGATCTATGCCGGCACCGGCGTGCATTGGGCGCGGGCCTGGCCGCAGCTGAAGGCGCTGGCCGAACTGCTGGCCGCGCCGGTGACCACGAGCCTCGGCGGCAAGTCCTCCTTCCCGGAGGATCATCCGCTGGCGCTCGGGTCGGGCGGGTTGGCGATTCCGAAGCCGGTGCGGCATTTCCTCGACAATGCCGACCTGATCCTCGGCATCGGCTGTTCGTTCACGGAGACGAATTTCGGCGTGAAGATGCCGGCGGGGAAGAAGATCATCCACGCCACGCTCGACCCCGACCACCTGAACAAGGACGTTGCCTGCGAGATCGGGCTGGTCGGCGATGCGGCGCTGACGCTCGATGCGCTGATCGCCGAACTTGCCGGACGCGTGAAGGCGAAGCGCGACCACGGGCCAGTCGCGAAGGAGATCCAGGAACACCGCGCCGAATGGCTCGCCGCCTGGGCGGCCAAGACCGACAGCGATGCGGAACCGCTGAACCCCTATCGCGTGCTGCGCGACCTGTGGCGCACGGTCGATGTGGACAACACCATCATCACCCATGATGCCGGCAGCCCGCGCGACCAGCTCTCGCCCTTCTGGGTATCGCGCACGCCGCTGTCCTACCTCGGCTGGGGCAAGACGACGCAGCTCGGCTATGGGTTGGGGCTGGCCATGGGGGCGAAGCTCGCGGCGCCGGACAAGCTCTGCATCAATGTCTGGGGCGATGCGGCGATCGGCTTCACCGGCATGGATTTCGAGACGGCGGTGCGCGAGCGCATCCCCATCCTGTCCATCCTGCTGAACAACTTCTCCATGGCGATCGAGTTGAAGGTCATGCCGGTCAGCACGGAGAAGTACCGTTCGACCGATATTTCGGGCGACTATGCCGCCATGGCGCGCGCCTTCGGGGGCTACGGCGAAAGGGTAACCAAGATCGCCGACATCATCCCCGCGATCCAGCGTGGCATCGAGCAGACCAGGAACGGAACTCCGGCGCTGCTCGAATTCATCACGTCCAAGGAAACTGCCGTATCCCGCCTGTAGGGATGAACGGCCAAGAGGCAGGGTGCGACCCGCCCGGGCATCAGGGAGGCTGAATGGCGACGGTCGATATCCGCGAGGTGCGGAAGGCGTTTGGCAGCACGCAGATCCTGCATGGGGTCAGTGTGGGCATCGAGGACGGGCAATTCGTCGTGCTTGTCGGGCCGTCCGGCTGCGGCAAATCCACGCTGCTGCGCATGCTCGCGGGGCTCGAAAACATCACGGGCGGGGAGATCTCGATCGGCGGGCGGGTGGTGAACAACGTCCCCCCCAAGGATCGGGACATCGCCATGGTGTTCCAGAACTACGCGCTGTACCCGCACATGACCGTGTTCCAGAACATGGCTTTCTCCATGAAGCTCGCCGGCGCACCGAAGGAGGTGATGGAGCGGGAAGTGCAGAAGGCCGCGAAGATCCTCGGCCTCGAGCAGTTGCTGCACCGCTTTCCGCGCCAGCTTTCGGGTGGGCAGCGCCAGCGCGTGGCGATGGGTCGCGCCATTGTGCGCAACCCACAGGTCTTCCTGTTCGACGAGCCGTTGTCCAACCTCGACGCCAAGCTGCGCGTGCAGATGCGTTCCGAGATCAAGGAACTGCACCAGCGCCTGAAGGTGACGACGGTCTACGTCACCCACGACCAGATCGAGGCCATGACCATGGCCGACCTGATCGTGGTGATGAATCACGGCCGGATCGAGCAGGCCGGCGCGCCGCTTGAACTCTATGACCGCCCGGCCAACCTGTTCGTCGCGGGCTTCATCGGGTCCCCGGCGATGAACATGATCGAAGGGCGCATCGAAGGCGGGGCGTTCCGCGGGCCGGGCGGCACCGCTTGGCCGCTGCCCCCGGGTGCGCCAGCCTCGGGCGACGTGATCTACGGTATCCGCCCCGAGCATCTGCGGCTTGATCCGCAGGGCCTCGATGGCGTGGTGAATGTGGTTGAGCCGACGGGGTCGGAGACGCAGGTCACCATGCATGTCGGCGGGGCGCATCTGCTCGGTGCCTTCCGCGAGCGTATCGCCACCCGCCACGGGGAGACGCTGCGCGTCAACCCCGACCCGGCGCTGATCCATCTCTTCGACAAGGCAACAGGCCAGCGGATCTAGCGACGCTGCCGCAAGCAACCAGGGAGAGGAAACGAACAATGGCCAATATCATCACACGACGCAGCATCCTCGGGGCGGGTGCCGGCATGGCCGCGCTCGCCGCCGGCGGGGACGTCTATGCGCAGACAGCCGTGCAGTCGGCGTCCGGCGTCGCGGCGCCGGCCCTGCCGATCGAAAGCGGCGCGACGCTGCGCATGCTGCGCCCCGTGCGCTTCGTCGCCCCGGATGAGGAAGTGTTCCGCGCCAACTGCGCGCGCTTCACCCAGCAGACCGGCGTGCAGGTGCGCGTCGATTTCGTGGGCTGGGAGGATATCAACCAGCAGACCGCGGTCACCGCGAATACCGGCGCCGGGCCGGACGTCATCATCGGCTTCGGCGACGCGCCGCACATCTATGTGGACAAACTGGTCGAGGTGTCCGACGTCGCCGAATACCTTGGCCGCAAATACGGCGGCTGGATGTTCGTCGGCAACAAGCTCGGCAAGAAGCACGGCACCAACAACTGGATCGGCCTGCCCTTCGGCGGCACCGCGGGGCCGCTGGTGTGGCGGAAGTCGGCAGTGAATTCGATCGGCTACCAGACGCCGCCGACGGACATGCCGGGCTTCCTCGAGATGTGCAAGAAGCTGCGCCAGGCTGGCAAGCCGGCAGGCTTCGCGCTCGGCAATGCGGTCGGTGACGGTAATGGCTTCGCCAACTGGCTGATGTGGACGCATGGCGCATCCATCACCGACGAGTCCGGCGCCGTCTCGGTGAACAAACCGGAGACGCTGGCGGCGCTGAACTATCTGAAGGAACTGTATCCGACCTTCGTGGATGGCGGCACCATCTCCTGGGGCGACATCAGCAACAACCAAGCCTATGCGGCGAACACGCTGTTCGTCACCTCGAACGGCGTGTCGCTGTATTTCGCGCTGAAGAACGACCCCGCGACCCGCGCCATCGCCGATGACACCGAGCATTCCGTGATGCCGCTGGGTGTGGCGAGCTCCTGGCCGAGCGCGCCGCTCACGCTCAATGCCATGGTGTTCAAGCACAGCCGCTACCCGAATGCGGCCAAGGCGCTGCTGATGTTCCTGATGGAGCAGCCGCAATATGAGCCCTGGCTGAACGCCAACCTCGGCTATTGGGCGCAGCCGCTGAACGCCTACAAGGACAGCGCGGTGTGGAGCAGCGATCCGAAGATCGCCCTGTTCCGTGACAGCATGAACAATCAGTTCTGGAACGGGTATAAGGGGCCGATCTCGGAAGCCTCCGGCCAGGCCAATGCCGAATACGTGCTGGTCCAGATGTTCGCCTCGGTCGCCTCCGGTCAGGCGACGCCCGAGGCCGCCATGCGTGAGGCGGACCGGCGCGCGCGCCGGATCTTCCGCCGCTGACGTGAACGGAGCCGGTGGCGCCTTCAGCGGCGTCGCCGGCCTTCCTGGGAGTATCCCCGATGTCCGTCACCGCCGCCGAAGGCTGGGTCCGACAGGCCAAGGACCAGAGTTGGTTGTCCAGGCTGTTCGACTGGAAACCGCTGCTTGTCGTGATGTGCCTGCTGCCCGCTGTGGGCCTGCTGATGGTCTTCCTGACCTATCCGCTCGGCCTTGGCATCTGGCTCGCCTTCACGGACACGACGATCGGGCGCCGCGGCGTCTGGGTCGGGCTCGAGAATTTCGAGTTCATGCTCGAGGACCCGATCTGGTGGAACGCGGTCTTCTACAGCGTCTTCTACACGGGCGTTGCGACCATCGGGAAGTTTGGGCTCGGGTTGTGGTTGGCCCTGCTGCTGAACAACCACCTGCCGTTCAAGTCGATGCTGCGCGCCATCATCCTGCTGCCCTGGATTGTGCCCACGGTGCTGACGGCAATCGCCTTCTGGTGGATCTACAATCCCCAGTTCTCGGTGATCTCCTACATCTTCATCGAACTCGGGCTGCGCGAGACCAACATCGACTTCATCAACACCGCCTGGCCGGCGCGCTGGTCGCTGATCGCAGCCAATGTCTGGCGCGGCATTCCCTTCGTGGCGATTTCGCTGCTCGCGGGGCTGCAGACCATCTCGCCCTCGCTGTATGAGGCGGCGCTGCTGGATGGCTCCTCGTCCTGGCAGCGTTTCCGCTACATCACCTTCCCCATGCTGCTGCCGATCCTCGCGATCGTCATGACCTTCAGCATCATCTTCACCTTCACCGACTTCCAACTGGTCTACGCCATCACCCGTGGCGGGCCGGTGAATTCGACGCATCTGCTGGCCACGCTCGCCTTCCAGCGCGGCATCCCCGGTGGGCAATTGGGGGAGGGGGCTGCGATCGCTGTCTCCATGATCCCCTTCCTCGTCTTCGCGACCCTGTTCTCCTACTTCGCCCTGGCGCGCCGGAAGTGGCAGCAGGGCGAGTCGAACGACTGAGGAGGCTGCCCCATGAGCGCGACCGCCGAAGCCCCGCAGACCAACGCTGCCACCGCGCAGCCGGAGACGATGACCTGGGACAGCAAGTCCCGGCGCATGGTGACGATCTACCTGCCGCTGATCTGCTTCCTGATCATCCTGCTGTTTCCCTTTTATTGGATGACGATCACGGCCTTCAAACCGAATGCCGAGCTCTATGACTACCGGACGCACAACCCGTTCTGGATCACCTCGCCGACGCTCGATCACCTGCGCCTGCTGCTGTTCGGCACGGCCTATCCGCGGTGGCTGCTGACGACGATGACGGTCGCGGTCTGCGCGACCTTCCTCTCGCTGCTGTCCTCGACGCTCGCCGCCTATGCGATCCAGCGGTTGCGCTTCAAGGGCAGCCAGTATGTCGGCCTGGCGATCTACCTCGCTTATCTCGTGCCGCCGTCGATCCTGTTCATCCCGCTGGCGACGATGGTGTTCCAGCTTGGCCTATTCGACAGCCCGATGGCGCTGATCCTGGTCTATCCGACCTTCCTTGTGCCGTTCTGCACCTGGCTGCTGATCGGTTACTTCAAGTCGATCCCCTATGAGCTCGAGGAATGTGCGCTGATCGACGGCGCGACGCGGCTGCAGATCCTGCGCCAGATTACCCTTCCGCTGGCCGTCCCAGGGCTGATCAGCGCGGGCATCTTCTCCTTCACGCTGTCCTGGAACGAGTTCATCTACGCGCTCGCCTTCATCCAGAGCAGCGAGAACAAGACCGTTCCCGTCGCCATCCTGACCGAGCTCGTCACCGGCGACGTGTACCAGTGGGGCGCGCTGATGGCGGGCTCGCTGCTGGGCTCCCTGCCGGTCGCGATCTTCTATTCCTTCTTCGTGGACTACTACGTCTCCTCCCTCACCGGCGCGGTGAAGGAATAGGCGTCTCAACAGGAGAACACCCTTGGCGAAGTACACGATCCTGACGCCCGCGGGCGCGTCCTTCACGACGCAGGGCGGCGGCTACGACTATGAGATGGAGGCGCTCGAAGGTCTCGACGCCGAGATCATCGAATGCCCGGCGACGGAGGAAGGCTTCATCGCCGCCGCGCCAAAGGCGGATGCAGTCTATGCCAAGGGCATGAAGTTCTCCGCGGCGATGATCAACGCGCTGTCGAAGTGCCGCCACATTGCGCTCGGCACCGTGGGCGTGGACTATGTCGATGTCGCGGCCGCGACGGCGAAGGGCATCCCCGTCACCAACTGCCCTGACACCTTCATCGAGGAAGTCGCCGACCACGCGATGATGCTGCTGCTGGCGACACATCGCCGCTGCATCGAGCAGGACCGCATGGTGCGCGAGGGCCGCTGGTCGGAAGGCCGGCCGCAACTGCTGCAGATCCCGCGCCTGATGGGCCAGACGCTCGGCTTCATCGGCTTCGGCCGTGTTGCCCGCGCGACCGCCCGGCGTGCGAAGGCCTTCGGCCTGCACCTCAAGGCCTATGATCCGTTTGTGGAGGAACTGACCCTCTCCGCGCTCGGCGTGGAACCGGCTTCCCTGTCGGAACTGCTCTCCACCTCCGATTTCGTGTCGATGCACCTGCCGGACACGCCCGAGACGCGCGGCTTCCTGAAGGAGCATCATTTCCGCCAGATGAAGAAGAATGCGCTCTTCATCACCACCGGCCGCGGCCCCACGGTGAACGAGGCTGCGCTGATCAAGGCGCTGGAGGAGAAGTGGATCGCCGGCGCCGGCCTCGATGTCTTCGAGATCGAGCCGACCCGCCAGGACAATCCGTTGCACCGGATGCCGCACATCATCCTCTCCCCGCACAACGCCTCCGCCTCGTCGCGCTTCGACCCGGCGCGCAAGCGCCGCGTGGGGCAGGAACTGGCGCTGACGCTGCAAGGCAAATGGCCGCTGTCCTGCGTCAACCCGACGGTGCTCGAGAAGTCGAGCCTCCGCCGCTGGCAGCCCTATTCTATGGAGCGCGGCCCGAATTCCTGATACCGGCCGGCGCGTGGGGGAAACGGAT
Source organism: Roseomonas sp. SRI_022 (assembly GCF_057586215.1). Classification (NCBI taxonomy): domain Bacteria; kingdom Pseudomonadati; phylum Pseudomonadota; class Alphaproteobacteria; order Acetobacterales; family Roseomonadaceae; genus Roseomonas; species Roseomonas sp. SRI_022. The sequence continues at coordinate 136,459 of NZ_JBYCZL010000004.1, read as the reverse complement.
TTTCCCCCGCGCGCCGAACCGCTACACCGGCGCATCACCCCAGCAGGAGCGACCGGCGTGGCGGACGTCATCATCGACATCGGCGGCGAGATCTTCGAGGCCTTCTACGAAACGAAGGACGCGCCCAAGACCGTGGCGCGCTTCCGCGACTTCGTCCCCTACAGCAACCGCATCATCCATGTTCGCTGGTCGGGTGAGGCCTGCTGGATCCCGATGGGCGATTTCGACCTCGGCATCGGCTTCGAGAACGCCACCTCATACCCGGCCCCGGGCCAGGTCATCGTCTATCCGGGCGGGGTTTCCGAGACCGAGATCCTGGTCGCCTATGGCCCAACCTGCTTCGCCTCCAAGGCCGGCCAACTCGCCGGCAACCATGTGCTGACGATTCGGGAGGGGCTGGATCGCCTCGCCGTCGTCGGCCGGTCCGTGCTGTGGGACGGCGCCAAGCCCATCACCTTCCGCCCGGCCTGATGGTTGTTGCCGCACGGGTGGCGCTGTAGCCTCCGGCCGTCAAACCGGAGGAAATCTTGAATGTTCAAAAACTTACATCTGCGACGCCGCGCGATCCTGGCTGGCGCGCTCGCCGCGCCGGCGGTCGTGCAGGCGCAGACTGTCAATTTCCCGACCCGCCCGATCACCCTGATCGTGCCCTTCCCGCCGGGCGGGACGACCGACATTTCGATGCGCGCGCTGGCCGAGGCCGCGGCGAAGCTGCTCGGCCAGCCCATCGTGATCGAGAACAAGCCGGGTGCGGCCAACACCCTCGGTGCTGCCCAGGTCGCCCGGGCGCGGCCCGATGGTTACACGCTGACGCAGTTCCCGGCCTCGGCGATCCGGGTGCAGATCCTCCAGCGCCTGCCCTACGACACGCTGCGGGATTTCACGCCGGTGATCTGCGTGGTCGGCTATCCCTTCGTGGTCGCTGCCAAGGCCGGCCGCTTCGCCAATGGCTGGCGCAGCTTTGTCGAGGAGGCGCGCGCCAATCCCGGCAAGCTGACCTTCGGCAGCACGGGTGCCAATGGCACGCCGCATGTGCATCTGGCCGAGCTGTGCCAGCGCGAAGGGCTCGACGTCACCCATGTTCCCTTCCGAGGCGATGCGGACGGGTCCCAGGCCATGATCGGCGGGCATATCGACCTGATGGCGGGTTCCACCAGCATGGCCGGGCTGGTCGAAGGCGGCCAGGCGGTCTTCGTCCAGGCCTGGACGCCGCAGCGCCTACGCCGCTTCCCCGATGTCCCGACGCTGAACGACCTCGGCTACAACAAGGTCGTGACGACGCCCTTCGGCATCGTTGCGCCGGCCGGCCTGCCGGCGCCGGTCACGGCCCGCCTGCACGAAGCCTTCGCTGCGGCCATGCAGGATCCCGGCTTCATCGAGATGCGCGACCGCTACGAGATGCTGCCGGAATACCGCAACAGCGCCGACTACGCCGCCCTGTTGCGGGAGATGGTGCAGCAGGAAGCTGCGCTGATCGACCGGCTCGGCCTGCGTCCGGGCTGACGCTTCCGGCCGCCGGAGATCGGCGGTAGGACGGCACCCCTGCATGGCCCGGGCGACTCCGCGCCCGGGTGACGAGGGGTGGCTGGATGACGGTTGGCATCGAGATGGGTTCGGCGACCTCGGGTGAGGCCGCGCGCATCGACCTCGAGGAACTGCTCTCCACCCGCCTGCTGGTGCAGGGCAATTCGGGGTCCGGCAAGTCGCATCTGCTGCGCCGGTTGCTGGAACAATCCGCCCCCTGGGTGCAGCAGGTGGTGATCGATCCTGAGGGCGATTTCGTCACCCTCGCGGATCGTCACGGCCATCTGGTGATCGACGCGGCGGATCATTCCGACGCTGCGCTGTATCGCACGGCCGACATCGTGCGCCGGCACCGCGTCTCCGTCGTGCTGAACCTGGAATCCGTAGAGGTGGACGATCAGCTCCGTCGCGCCGGGTCCTTCCTGAACGGGTTGTTCGACGCGGATCGCGATGCCTGGTCCCCGGTGATGGTGGTGGTGGACGAGGCGCAGCTTTTCGCCCCCGCCGCTGCCTCCGAAGTGTCGGAGGAAGCGCGTCGCTTGGCCCTGGGTGCGATGACCAACCTGATGTGCCGCGGCCGGAAGCGGGGCCTGGCTGGTGTCATCGCGACGCAGCGCTTGGCCAAGCTGGCAAAGAACGTCGCCGCCGAGGCGTCCAACTTCATGATGGGCCGCACCTTCCTCGACATCGACATGGCGCGCGCGGCCGATCTGCTGGGCATGGAGCGCCGCCAGGCGGAGATGTTCCGCGACCTGCCGCGCGGCACCTTCGTTGCCCTCGGCCCCGCCATGTCGCGCCGTCCGCTTCCGGTGCGCATCGGCGGCGTCGAGACGGCCACGCGCAGCGCCGGCCCGAAGCTGGTGCCGCCGCCCGACCAGGCGGCGATGGACCAGGCGCGCGAGTTGATCCTGAACGCACCCGAACCGGAAGCCGGCTTGCCGCCGCGCCAGCGCCGCGCACCGCGCCCGTCCGCGCCGGATATCCTGCAGCAACTCGCACAATACCGCCCGCCCGCCGCAGCGGATGCGCCGGCCGAACCGCCCGTGCCGCCGAGTGCGGAGGAAATCGCCGAGCGCGACCGGCGCCTCGCCGCGATCCTGCGGCAGATCATGGCCGATCCGGAGGCGCCCTTCCGTCCGGCGGCGTTGCTCTACCAGGACTTCCTGGTGCGCTGCCGGATCCAGGAGATCCCCGGCACGCCGATGGAATTGCCCGCCTTCCGCCGGATGCTCGCCACCAAGCTCGCCGGCATCGACGAAGCGGCGATGGAGGGCACCGACTGGCCGCGCGCCGTCGAACGCGCCGATGCGCTGCCGGAGGATGCCCAGGGGGTCTATCTGCTGCTCGCTCGCGCCGCGCTGGACGGCGCACCGTGCCCATCCGATGCGACCATCGCGCGCGCCTATGGCAGCCGGTCCCTCGGCCGCGCGCGGCGGCTGCTCGGCTGGCTCGAGGAACGCGGCGCGATCGTGCTGCGGGCTGAGCGCGCCGGGCGGCGTGCAGTCGCATTGGTTGGGCTGGGCTGGGAGACGGCGCCCGGCGATCCGGACGCGCCGGAGGCCGACGCGGCGTAACCGGAGTGGGCTTTGCCCCCTCCAATCGCCTACTCCATCCGCCCCAGCGACGCCCCACCGGTTGGCGCCGCGGTGCGCCCGCCATCGACCACATACTGTGCGCCGGTCACGTTGCCGGAGAGATCCGAGCACAGGAACATCACCACATTCGCGACTTCCTCCGCCGTGCCGTAGCGGCGCAGGGGAAGGCCGGCGGTGTAGCGTTCCTCCACGCCGTCCGGATTGTTGGGCGAAACCTGCTTGGCGATGTCGGCGATCATGCGCGTCGCGATCGGCCCCGGGCAGACGGCGTTCACGCGCACGCCGAGCGGCCCGACCTCGCTGGCCGCCACCTTGGTCAGCCCGATCACGGCATGTTTGGACGCGACATAGGCCGGCATCCCCGGCGTGCCGATCAGCCCGGCGGTCGAGGCCGTGTTGACCACCGTGCCGCCGCCCTGGCGGATCATCACCGGCAGCACGTGGCGCAGGCCGAGGAAGACGCCCTTCACATTCACGCCCATCACGGCGTCGTACATGTCCTCGTCGTATTCGGCGGTCGGTGCGACGCGGCCCTCGATGCCGGCATTGTTGTGGAAGCAGTCGATGCGACCGAAGGCCTCCAGCGCGCGGGCGACATAGGCTTGCACGTCCTTCGTCTTCGTCACATCCGCCGGGACGGCGATGGCCTGCTTGCCGATCTCGGCGGCTACCGCCGCCGCGCCATCCGCATCGCGATCGACCACCACGACCTTCGCGCCACGCGCCGCGAAGCCGAGGCACACAGCGCGGCCGATGCCGTTGCCGCCGCCGGTGACGACCGCCACCTTGTTCGTGAAATCCACCGTGTCATTCCTCCGTTGCGCGTCAGCGCCCGCCTGGCGCCCAGCGATAGATCTTCGACAGCGTGCCGCCCATCAGCGCGGTGCGTTCCGCATCGGTCAGACGGTCGGTGATGCGGAAGGCATCCACGCCCTGCCGGTAGGTCAGGAAGGCCGTCGCGCGCGTCCAGTCGGTGCCCCACATGCAACGATCGAAGCCGAAGGCGTCGAAGATGCGTGCCAGCGGGTCCCACACATCGGGGAAGGGATAACCCTTGTGGGACAGCGTGCCTGCGCCGCTGATCTTCACCGCGACATTGTCATGCGCGGCGAGTGCCAACAGCTTCGGCAGGTCGGCGAAGGGTTCGGCCGGCACCGGCGGCTCGAAGGGCTGCTGCAGGCCGAGATGATCGATCACCAGCCGCGTGCCGGGGTTCCGCGCCGCGAGGCCCGCCACCTGGTCGAGCCGCCCCCAACACAGAAGATTGACCGGCAGCCCGGCCCGCCCGGCCGCCGCGAGCACGCGGTTCACCGCCGGGTCGGCCGGGTCGGGCGATACATCCTGGTTCATCATGATGCGGATGCCGACCGCGCCCTCGGTCCTGGCCCAGTCGGCGATCACCTGCTCCACCGCCGGGTTCTTCGTGTCCACCGGCTTGACCAGGGCGAAGCGGCTGGGATGGGCGCGGCGCACATTGACCGCATAGGAGGCATCGAAGCGATACATGGCATAGATCGAGACGATGATGGCGCCATCGACGCCGACCTCGTCCATCGCCTTCACCATGTCGTCGCCGGTCACCTCCGGCGGGCCGTGCAGCACGCCGGCCCAGGGGCGTCCGGGGTGGTCGCGTTCATAGACATGCACCTGGACGTCGATGATCGGCATGGCGCTTCCCCCGTATGCCTGGAACGCTACGCAGGCCCGCGCGGCGCATCAAGGCATGGCGGCTTGCGGTGTGGCGCCCGTCGCGGGAAACTTCGGCCGATCCAAGGGAAGCACCCGCGCGACAGGACCGGCCGTCCAGGCGGCGGCAGGGGCGTGGGCAGACAAGGAAGTGTCAGCCATGCCCGATGCCATGGACCAGTCACCCGCGAAGACCGTCGATGCCGTGGTGATCGGCGCCGGCTTCGCCGGGCTGTACCAGCTGCTCTGCCTGCGCGACCGGCTCGGTCTTTCGGTGCAGGTCCTGGAAGCGGGCGATGGGGTGGGGGGCACCTGGTACTGGAACCGCTATCCGGGCGCGCGCTGCGATTCCGAGAGCCATTCCTACGCCTTCTATTTCGACGACGCGCTGCTGCAGGACTGGGAATGGTCGGAACGCTATCCCGGCCAGGCCGAGATCATGCGCTACCTCAACCATGTCGCGGATCGCTTCGACCTGCGTCGCGACATTCGGTTCAACGCCCGCGTCGCCGGCGCGGAATACGACGCAGCAGGCAATCGCTGGCATGTGCGCACCGAGAGCGGGGAGCGCTACGTCGCGACCTATCTCATCACCGCCGTCGGCTGTCTCTCGGCCGCGAATGTGCCGAATATTCCGGGGCGCGAGAATTTCGACGGGCGGTGGTTCCACACCGGCCAATGGCCGCACGAAGGCGTGGATTTCCGCGGCAAGCGCGTCGGCATGATCGGCACCGGGTCCACCGGCATCCAGGCCGCGCCTGCCATCGCCGAGACGGCCGGGCACCTGACCGTCTTCCAGCGCACCGCCAACTACTCCATCCCGGCCCGCAACGCCCCGCTGACCGGGGAGTTCAAGGCCTGGGCGAAAACCCACACGGCCGAGCTCCGCTCGATGATGCACGCCTCGGCCAATGGCCACCCCTTCCTGATGCAGGATCGCTCCGCGCACGATGTCAGCCCGGAAGAGCGCGAGGCGATCTACCAGGCTGCCTGGGACAAGGGTGGGCTGCAGTTCCGCGCATCCTTCCGCGATCTGTTGACCGACAAGGCGGCGAACGACACCGCCGCCGACTTCCTCCGCGCGCAGATCGGCAAGGTGGTGCAGGACCCCGGGACGGCGGCGATCCTGGCGAATATCGACCATCCCTTCGCCACCAAGCGCCCGCCGATCGACACCGGCTATTTCGAGGCCTTCAACCGCGACAACGTCTCGCTGGTGGATCTGCGCGCGAGCCCGATCGAGCGCATCACGCCTCGCGGCATCCTGACGAAGGATGGCGTCGAGCATCCGCTCGACATCATCGTCTTCGCCACGGGCTTCGATGCCATGACCGGGCCACTGCTGCGCATGGACATCACCGGGCGCGACGGGCTGGCGCTGAAGGAAGCCTGGCATGCCGGGCCGCAGACCTATCTCGGCCTGCAGGTGGCGGGCTTCCCGAACCTGTTCACCATCACCGGGCCGGGCAGCCCCTCGGTGCTGACCAACATGCCCGTCGCCATCGAACAGCATGTCGAATGGATCACCGCCTGCATCGCGCATCTGCGCGAACAGGGCATTCCGGTGATCGAACCCTCGCCCGAGGCCGTCGAACGCTGGGTGGCGCATGTGAACGACGCGGCGAACGCGACGCTGCTGCCGCAGGCCGGCCATTCCTGGTATCTCGGCGCGAATGTGCCGGGCAAGCCGCGGGTCTTCATGCCCTATGCCGGCGGCATGGCGCGCTATCGCGCGATCTGCGCCGATGTCGCAGCGCGCGGCTATGACGGTTTCGTCCTCGGCGCGCCTGCGCGCGGGGCTTTGGAGACGATCGATGAACGATGACGTGGCCACCGGCGCGGCGCTGACCTTCGAGGCGCGGCTCGATCGCCTGGCTGAACTCGCCGTGCGCGTCGGCCTGAACCTCGCGCCGGGGCAGGAACTGGTGATGACGGCTTCGGTCGAGGCGCTCGATCTATCGCGCCGCATCACCGAGCAGGCCTACAAGGCCGGCGCGTCGCTGGTGACGACGCTGCTGTCGGATGATCGCTCGGCGCTGGCGCGGTATCGCTTCGCGCGCGACGAGAGCTTCGACACCGCACCGGGCTGGCTGTTCGACGGCATGGCCGCGGCCTTCCGCGGCGGCGCGGCGCGGCTTGCGGTCGTTGGCGATGATCCGTCCCTGCTGGCGCAGGAAGATCCGGAGAAGGTGGCGCGCGCCAATCGGGCGCGGTCGAAGGCGTATCAGCCGGCGCTGGAACTGATCGTCACCTCGGCGATCAACTGGACGCTGGTCGCATCGGCGACGCCGGCCTGGGCGGCGACGGTCTTTCCCGATGACGCGCCAGATGTCGCGCTGGCGAAGCTGTGGGATGCGATCTTCAAGGCATCCCGCGTCGATGCGCCGGACCCGGTCGCTGCCTGGCGCGACCACAACGCCGCACTGCTGCGCCGGCGCGACATGCTGAATGCGAAGCGGTATCGCGCGCTGCGCTTCCGCGGGCCGGGCACCGACCTGCGCGTCGGCCTGGCCGATGGCCACGCGTGGATGGGCGGCGCCAGCCCTGCCAAGAACGGCATCAGCGGCAACCCTAACATCCCGACCGAGGAGGTCTTCACCACGCCGCACGCCGCGATGACCGATGGTGTGGTGCGCGCGACAAAGCCGCTATCCTACCAGGGCACATTGATCCGCGACATCTCGGTGCGCTTCGAGGGCGGGCGCATCGTCGAGAGCTCCGCCAGCAGCGGTGCTGCCGTGCTGGAACGCATGATTGGCACCGATGACGGCGCGCGGCGGCTGGGCGAGGTTGCGCTGGTGCCGCATTCCAATCCGATCTCGCAGTCCGGTCTGCTGTTCTTCAACACCCTGTTCGACGAGAACGCGGCGAGCCACATCGCGCTCGGCCAGGCCTATTCCAAATGCTTCGTGCGGGACGACCTGTCGGATGCAGAACTCGACGCCGCCGGCGCGAACCGCAGCCTGATCCATGTGGATTGGATGATCGGTTCGGCCGAGACGGATGTGGACGGCCTGTATGACGATGGCCGCGCCGAGCCGCTGATGCGCCGCGGCGAGTGGGTGTGACACAGCCATGAGCCAGGATTTCGACGCCATCATCATCGGCGCCGGCATGTCCGGCATGTACCAGCTGCTGCGCCTGCGCGAGCTTGGCATGCGCGTGCGGGTGTTTGAGACCGGCACCGGCGTCGGCGGTACCTGGTATTGGAACCGCTACCCCGGTGCGCGCTTCGATTCCGAGAGCTATTCCTACGGCTTCTCCTTCTCCCCCGAATTGCTGCAGGAATGGAACTGGTCGGAGCATTTCGCCCCGCAGCCGGAGACGCTGCGCTACCTGAATCATGTCGCGGACCGCTTCGACCTGCGTCGCGACATTCAGTTCCGCAGCCGTGTCGCAAGCGCGCGGTATCGCGAGGCGACGCAGGATTGGGAGGTGACGCTCGACGATGGCAGCACCCACACTGCGCGCTTCCTGATCACCGCGGTCGGTCCGCTCTCGGCGGCGACGCTGCCGCGGATCGAAGGGCGTGACAGTTTCCAGGGCCGGTCTTTCCATACCTACCACTGGCCGCATGAGAAGGTGGATTTCACCGGCAAGCGCGTCGCGGTCATCGGCACGGGCGCGACCGGCGTGCAGACCATCCAGGAAGTGGCGAAGACCGCCGCGAGCCTGACCGTGTTCCAACGCACGCCAAACTGGTGTGCGCCGCTGCACAACCGCCCGATCACGGATGAGGAACAGGCGCGGATCAAGGCGTCCTACCCGGAGATCTTCCGCCGCTGCGAGGAGACCTTCTCCTGTTTTCTGCACACGCCCGATCCGCGCGGAACCTTCGAGGTCAGCGCGGAGGAGCGAGAGGTTTTCCTCGAGAAGCTGTATGGCGAGCCCGGCTTCGGCATCTGGGTCGGCCTGTTCCGCGACATGCTGACCGACCCGGCCGCGAATGCCATCGTGTCCGACTTCATCGCGCGCAAGATCCGCGCCCGCGTGAAGGATCAAACCGTTGCCGAGAAGCTGATTCCGAAGAACCACGGCTTTGGCACCCGCCGCGTGCCGCTCGAGACGCGCTACTACGAGGTCTACAACCAGCCCAACGTCACGCTGGTGGATATCAGGGCGACGCCGATCGCGCGCATCACGCCGACCGGCATCCGCACCTCCGACGCCGAGTACGCCTTCGACATCATCGTCTTCGCCACCGGCTTCGACGCGCTGACCGGGTCCTTCGACCGGATCGACATCCGCGGCAGGGACGGGCGCAGCCTAAAGGAAGCCTGGGCGGGCGGGGCACGCACGCTGGTGGGCATGCTGGCGGATGGCGACTTTCCCAACCTGCTGATGCTGCTCGGCCCGCATACGGCGCTGGGGAATATCCCCCGCAGTATCGAATACAATGTGGATTGGGTAACGCGGCTGCTGCAGCACATGCAGCAGCACGACCTGACCCATGTGGCGGCGAGGCCGGACGCGGTCGCCGCCTGGATGGACCATGTGATGGAGATCGGCGAAGGGCTGCTGTCGAACCAGGTGGATTCCTGGTTCACCGGCGTGAACAGCAATGTCGAGGGCAAGCAGGCCCGCACCATCGCGCGGTATAGCGGCAGCGCGCCGGACTACCGTGCGCGATGCGAGGAGATCGCGGATAGCGGGTATCGCGAACTGGCGCTGACCTAGCGGCACGCCGCCAGCGAAGGGTTGCGCGAAGTGGCAAGCTGGGCCTGGATGGCGCGCGAGACACCACGGATGAGGAAGCGCGCACCATGCCGATCTATGCCCTCGGGGACCTGATGCCGACCCTGCCGGAGGCCGACCGGCTATGGATCGCGCCTGACGCGCATGTCATCGGTCGCATCCTGCTCGGTGAGGATGTCGGCGTATGGTTCGGCGCCGTGCTGCGCGCGGACAATGAGCCGATGACGATCGGTGCGCGCACCAACATCCAGGAAGGTGCCGTCCTGCATTCCGACCCGGGCGCACCGCTGACGGTGGGCGCCGACGTCACGGTTGGGCACCGTGCCATCCTGCATGGCTGCACCGTCGGCGACGGGTCGCTGATCGGCATGGGATCAACGGTCCTGAACCGCGCCGTGATCGGACGGCACTGCATCGTCGGAGCCAATGCGCTGGTCACGGAAGGGAAGGTCTTCCCGGATTTCTCGCTGATCGTCGGCAGCCCCGCCAAGGTGGTTCGCGCCCTCGATCCGTCGGCGGCGGAAGGGCTGCTCGCTTCGGCGCGAAACTATGTCGCCAATGCTCGCCGCTTCGCGGGCGGGTTGCGACGGATCGACTGATCGTCCGCATGCAGCGTGGAACGGCGCCGGCCTGATGGCCGGCGCCGCGGCGCTGCGCGTCCACGCTGTGCCGCATGCAGCCCGTGCCACGGACCGTCCGCGGCACTCGTCTTTGATTCAGATCAAACCGGATTGACAGCACCGCGGCGGCCGATCAGCATGTATTCGTGATGGATACGACGTATTCTGATAGAATACATCAGCCAGCCGGTTCGCCGGTGCGCCCTCTGGCATCGGCCATGAAGGTGCTGGCTCTGCTCGACCACCTGGCGGCACGCCGTGACAGCGCCCGGCCGGCTGAACTGGCCCGCGAACTCGGCGAGGGCCGCGCGACCGTTTACCAGCGCCTCATCACCCTGGTTGAGGCCGGTTGGGTGGAATCGCTTCCCGATGGCCGCTATCGCCTGACCCTGCGCGCCACGCGGCTGGCCAAGGCCGCCGCCGAACAGGCCGGCATCGGCGACCGCGCCATGCGCATCCTCGAAGGGCTGGTGGGGGAGACGCATATGTCTGCCTCGCTGGCCGTGCTGGATGGCACCGAGCCCTGCATCATCCAGCGCGTGGAACCGGAGGGCGTGCTGCGCGTCGAGATGCGCGTCGGCGCGACCATGTCCCTGCCGGAATCCGCTTCGGGTCGCGTGCTTGTGGCCTTTGCCGATGCGTCGCTGCTCGACCGACTTCGCCACAGCGACGCCGAACTGCCCGACCCCTCCATCCTGGCGCGGGTGCGGGAGGAGGGGCATGCCGTTTCCTCGGGCCGCAGCATCCAGGGCATCCGCGCCGCTGCTGTCCCGGTCTTCGACGCCGATGGCCGCTGCGTCGCCGCCCTGTCCGTGGTCGGGCCGAGCGAGCGTTTCGACGCGGCCGCCTGTGTCCCGCCGATCCGCGCTGCCGCCTTGCGCCTGAGCGCCATGCTGGAGGGCCGATGAGCACGTCTCTCGCCATTGCGACGCAAGGGGCGCCGCGCCCGCGCCCGCCGGAATTCGTCATGCGCCCCGAGCGCCTGGGCGCCATGCAGCCGAGCCGGCTGAGCCTGTCCCGTGCCCTGGTGCTGAAGGCGCTGCGCGAGCATTGGCGGATCGAGATGCGTCGTTTCGACGTTGATGCCGAGGCGCGCGGCACCGCGGTCTATGAGATCATCACGCCGGGCCGGTCCTTCACCTTCTGCGCCTTCTCGGTGTCGCCGCAGCGTACCGGCCGCACCGGGCGCATCATCGGCCGCGCCTGGGACATGCAGGGCGCACTGATCGAAGGCGCGCCGGACGAGGCGGCGATCGAGGCGACGCGCACCGAGTTGCCGAAGCTCTACCAGGGCCGCGCCACGCCCGGCGCGCTGGTCTGGTGCCGGTCCAACCGCAGCATGCGCGCCTTCGAGACGACTGTCGCAGCCCTCGCCGAGGGCCATCAGCCGGATATCGCGACGCTCGCCAGCGCCTGCTACCTGATGCGCAACACTGGGCTGGACGGCAACGGCACCTTCGGCACGCGGTCCTTCCTGGCGCTCGAAGCGGATCATCCGCTGCGCGGCGCGCTGGCGGCGCAGATGCTGACCGCGGTGCTGATGCGCGAATTCGCCGCCGATTTGGTGGAATGCCTCGCCCGGCATCGCGCGCCCGGCCGCGCCGTGGCGCTGTCACCGACGATCCGGCGCTTCCTTGGTGTCGGCAATGGTTCGGCGCTCGGGCTGATGTTCTTCGTGAACAACCACCCGCGGCTGATCCATGCCTGGATCGCGGCGCGAGAGGAAGCGATCGCGCTCGCCAAGGCCTTGCCGTTGCGCGCGGGCGATGCGCGCATCCTGTCGCTGCGCGATGCCGTGCTGCGTGCCGCGCGTTTCCGTGCCCAGGACCGCATGCACTACGAAGGCTTTGCGGAATCGGCCCTGGTGGGCCGTGAACTCGGTGAGGTGGCCGAAGCGCTGACCTCGCTGCACGACACCGGCCTGGTGCAGGGCCGCAGTGAGGCCTGGCCGCTCGCCGCCCTGGCCGACGGCTACGAGGGGCAGATGCATCCCGAGACGATCGAGACGCTGCTCTCCCTGATGCTCGACCTGGTGCCGGAGGAAGCGGACCGCCTCGCCGGCGACCTGATCGTCAGCGAGGAACTCTCCGTCGATCCCGCCATGGGCTGCGGCACGCTGCGCGCGCTGCTGAAGGCCGACCATGGCTGGGCCTTCGCGATCGACCTGACGGCGCCGGGCGCGCGCCGCTACGCCTGGTACAAATCGGCCACCGCCGAGGAGCCGCGTCGCGGCCCGGTCGATGAACTGCCGGAGGGCACGCATAATCTCGGCCTCGACCTGCCGGGCCTGATCCAGGCGCTCGATGCCGCGCTGGCCGCGCGCCCGGCGGACCAGCCGGTGTCGCGGCTGCTGGTGGACCGACCGGACCTCCGCCAGATGGTGGCGCGGGTGCAGGGGCTGCGCGGCCTCGGCTACCACGCGCCGCACGCCAACATCATGGATGCGGATTTCGTCCCGGCCCGGATCGTGAGGCTGCTGAACGCGGCGATCCATGGCGTGGACAAGACGCGCGACTTCCTCGGCCGCAACCTGCGCGGCGTGTTGCTGCATGGCGCGCCGACCGCCGCCGACCTCGCCGCCGGCGTGTCGCAACCCTGGTTCTACCCCGAGGAGCCCGTGGCATGAGCGCGGCCGAGGCGAGCGTGGTGCTACTGCCGCGCGAGATCCGCCTGGTCGCCGAACGGCTGCTGCTGCTGACCTCGCTGCCGGCCGGGCTGGTCCCCGCCGTGCGCGACGTGGCCTTCCATTCCGCCATCGCGGGATTCGGGGGCATCGCGCTGCTGATGGACCGGCTTGACGCCCTGAAGGCGGCGGCACCGACCGCGCTGCGCATCGAGGAACCGGAACCCGGCCGCTTCGCTGTGGATGGCGGCGGGCAGCATGCATGGGTAGTGCTGCCCTCGCTGCTCGACCTGGCGGGGGAGGCGGTGGCACGCCATGGCAGCGGCGTCGTCACCGTCAGCCACATCGAGGACCCCGAGGAATTGCTGGTGGCCGCCGCGCTCGGGCGGCGCCAGGGCATGCTCGTCTTTGCCGCGGTGGGGCAGGCGGCCATCGCCGCCCCTTGTGCCGAGCGTAGCGCACCGGGCCTGCTACGCGGCGCTCGCGCGACCGCGACGATCTTCGCCGCGCCTCTGCCGGCCGGCAGCGCGGAAGAACCGCTGCTGGCCCGCGCCTTGCGGGAGGGCCTCACCGTGCCTTCGGATCTCTGGTGGCGCGCGCATCATCTTTCGAACACTGCGCTCGCACCGGACAGCGTCGAATCCCGCCGCCATGCCGGCCCGGTGATCGTGCTGCCGGACGGCACGGTGGTCGGCCGCAAGGACAATGACGACGACACCGATTTCTCGCTGCTGACCCGCGGCGCATAGCAAGGAACGGAGGCGCATATGACGAGGACCGGGACCCCTCTCACGCGACGCGGCGCGCTTGCGCTCGGCACCGTCGCCGCGCTTGCCGCGCCACCCTTCCGGCGGCTGCGCGCGGCCGAGACGCTGTTCGTCAACACCTGGGGCGGACCCTGGGAACGTGCCGCGGCGAAGCATTTGTTCGAACCGTTCACCCGCGACACCGGCATCGAGATCCGCCCGGTCTCCCCCGTCTCCTTCGCCAAGCTCGCGGCGCAGGTGCGCAGCGGTGCCTATGAATTCGACGTTACCACGCTCGGCCTCGCAGAACTGGTCCGCGCACAGCAGGCGCGGCTGCTCGATGGGCTGGATGGGCTGTCGCTCTATGACGGTGCGGCGTTCCAGAACGGTGTCGCGAGCCACGCCTTCGCCACCGTGCTCGCCTGGCGCGCCGAGAAGTATGGCGATGCGCCGGTGAATTGGCAGGATTTCTGGAACCTGCAGCGTTTCCCCGGCACGCGCTGCATGCAGCGCTATGCCGCCCGCGTGCTGCCCATCGCGCTGCTGGGGGATGGTGTGCCGCGCGACCGGCTCTATCCGATGAATATTGACCGTGCGTTTGGTGCGCTCGACCGCATCAAGCCGTCGCTGCGCGTGTGGTGGACGCAGGGCCAGCAATCCGCCCAGCTGCTGCGCGATGGCGAGGTGGACATGATCGCCATCTGGCACGGCCGCGTGCTGGAACTGATCGACGACAACAAGCCGGTGCGCATGACCTGGCAGGATGGCGAGGTCGATCGCGCCTACTGGGTGGTGGCGCGCGGCACGCCGCGCCGCGACCTCGCGCGACGCTTCGTTGAGGCTGCGGTCGAACCGCGCCGCCTCGCCGGCTTCTGCGTCGAGGCGGGCTACGGTCCGCTCAACCCCCGTGCCTTCGACTTCATCAGCGAGACCGACGCGCTGCGCATGCCGACCTCGCCGCAGAACCGCGACAAGGTGTTCGAACAGGACATCGTCAATTTCGGCGGCGACGTCGCGCAGGTGACGCAGCGCTTCGAACGCTGGGTCGGCGCCTGATGACTGCGAAGGCCACCATGCGGCCCTGGCTGATGCTGCTGCCGCTGCTGGTCTTCCTCGCGGCCTTCTTCCTGGCCCCGCTGGGCCAGGTGCTGCTGATGAGCGTGACCGATCCTGAACCCGGTCTCGGCCACTTCGCCGCCATCGTGACGGACAGCTTCTTCCTGCGTGTGCTGGCGGACACTTTCCTGACGGCACTGCTCGTCGCCGCCTGCTGCCTGCTGCTCGGCTTCCCGCTGGCGCAGGCGATGGCGGAGGCAAGCCCGCGCACCGCGGCCCTGCTGATGGTGCTGGTCACCATGTCCTTCTGGACCAGCTTCCTGGTGCGCACCTATGCCTGGATGGTCATCCTTGGCACTGCGGGGCCGATCGCCTGGCTGCTGCGGCTGGTCCTGCCTGGAGAACCGCCGCAACTGCTGTTCACGCGCTTCAGCGCCACGGTCGCGATGGTGCACATCCTGATCCCCTACATGGTGCTGAGCCTCTATGCGGCGCTGCGGCGGATCGATCCGGCGTTGCAGAAATCGGCGGCGAGCCTGGGTGCGGCGCCATGGTCGGTGTTCCGTCATGTGACGCTGCCGCTGGTGGCACCGGGCGTGGTGAACGGGTTGACGCTGGTCTTCGTCCTGTGCCTTGGCTTCTACGTCACGCCGGTGCTGCTCGGCAGCCCGCGGCAACAGATGCTGGCCGGCGTGATCGGGCATCAGGTCGAGGAGTTCCTCGCCTTCGGGGAGGCATCGGCGCTGTCCGTCGTGCTGCTCGCCAGCACGATGCTGGTGCTTGGCCTCTATCACCGCCGCTTCGGCCTCGACCGGCTCTGGGGCTGAGGCGTGATGCGCATCCTGGGTTGGATCGTTGCCGCCTTCGTCGCCGCGCCGCTGCTGATCGTGGTGCCGATCTCCTTCAGCGACGCGCCGTCGCTGGAATTCCCGCCGCCCTCCTGGGGCCTGCGCTACTATGCCGCCTTCTTCAGTGATCCGCGCTGGATCCAGCCCACCATCAACTCCCTGCTGATCGCGACGACCGTCGCAGTGGTGACGATGGCGCTGGTGACGCCGGCGACCTTCGCCGTCGTACGCCATCGCTTCGGCGCCAAGGGCGCGGTGAACCTGCTGCTGATGCTGCCGCTGGTGGTGCCGCATATCGTCATGGCGATCGGCTACTACGCCTTCCTGTCCGATGTCGGGTTGCTGCACAGCTTCGCCGGCGTCGTTCTGGCGCATACTGCACTGTCAGTGCCGGTCGCCTTTCTGGTGCTCTCGGCCAGCCTCAAGGGGTTCGACCGGTCGCTGGAACGCGCGGCGATGAGCCTCGGTGCGCCGCCTTGGAAGGTGTTCCTGCATGTGACCGTGCCGGTGCTTTGGCCCGGCTTCGCGGCGGCGACGTTGTTCGCCTTCGTGCAATCCTTCGACGAGACGGTGGTCGCGATCTTCGTCTCCGGCAGCGGCAGCGAGACCCTGCCGCGGCGGATGTTCGACAGCATCCGCATGCAGGCCGACCCGGTCATCGCCGTCGTCTCCACTCTTCTGTTTGGCGTGGTGCTGCTGCTGGCGCTGGCCGCCATGCTGCGCCGCCGCGCTGCCTTGGGCCCAAGGGGCTGAACCATGGACGCCGCCCATCTCCAGATCCGCGA
This sequence comes from Roseomonas sp. SRI_022, assembly GCF_057586215.1. Taxonomy (NCBI): domain Bacteria; kingdom Pseudomonadati; phylum Pseudomonadota; class Alphaproteobacteria; order Acetobacterales; family Roseomonadaceae; genus Roseomonas; species Roseomonas sp. SRI_022. The sequence goes on along the minus strand of NZ_JBYCZL010000004.1, from coordinate 120,281 downwards.
CCTGACGAAGTCCTATGATGGAAAGACGCTTGCGCTCGATCGCGTATCGCTGACGGCGCAGCGGGGGGAGTTCGTCACCTTCCTCGGCCCCAGCGGCTCCGGCAAGACGACGACGCTAATGGTCATCGCCGGCTTTGAGGCCGCCGATGGCGGTAGCATCACGGTGGATGGCGCGGCGATGGATGGCGTGCCACCGCACAAGCGCGGTATCGGCGTGGTGTTCCAGAACTACGCGCTGTTCCCCCATCGCACCGCGCTGCAGAACGTGATGTTCCCACTGCTGATGCGCAGCGTCCCGAAACCCACGGCGGCGCGCCGTGCGCAGGAGATGCTGGACCTGGTCGGACTCGCTGATTTCGGCGCACGGCACCCGCGCGCGCTGTCGGGCGGGCAGCAGCAGCGCGTGGCACTCGCCCGCGCGCTGGTCTTCGATCCGTCCCTGCTGCTGCTGGACGAACCGCTCGGGGCGCTGGACAAGAACCTGCGCGAGCAGATGCAGCTCGAGATCAAGCGCATCCAGCGCACGCTGCGGGTGACGACCATTTTCGTCACCCATGACCAGTCCGAGGCGATGGCGATGTCCGACCGCATCATCGTCTTCGAGAGCGGCCGCATCCGCCAGAATGGCGCGCCGATGGAGGTCTACCAGCAGCCGCGCACCGAATTCGTCGCGCGCTTCGTGGGGGACAGCAACCTGCTGCGGGCGCGCGTGATCGATGCCGCCGCCGGTCTGCTGGATGCCGAGGGCCTTGGCCGCGTGCGCGTTGCCCCGGGGCTTGCCGGCGTTGGGGACGAGACGCTGCTGCTTCTGCGCCCGGAGGTCCTTATCCCCGCTGAGGACGGCGCCACCAACCGCCTGATGCTCAGCGTCGAGGAAGTGGTGCAGTTCGGCGACAGCGCGCTGGTGATCGGCCGCGCCGGCGGGGCCGTGCTGCGCGCGCGCATTCCCGGCCGTGCTGCCTTCGGCATCACTCAGGGCAGCGTCGTGCCGATGGCCTGGGCGCCCGAGGCCGCGCACCTTATTACGCAGGAAGCGGCCCGGGCCGCCTGAGGGGAAGACACAACATGTCAGGCAGGACCACAGGCTTGGCGGCACTCGCCGCGAGCATCGCGCTGCTCACGAGTATCGCGCGTGCGCAGGACCTCAACGTCGCGCTGCAGACCGATGCGACCTCGATGGACCCGCATGTGGCGCCGACCTTCACCAGCTCGGCGCTGCACCAGCATGTCTTCGACACGCTGGTCGCGGTGGATCCGAAACTTACCATCCAACCTGACCTCGCCGTATCCTGGCGCGCGGTCAGCGAGACGGCCTGGGAATTCGATCTGCGCCAGGGCGTCACTTTCTCCGACGGCACACCTTTCACCGCCGATGACGTCGCCTTCTCGCTGGCACGGGTGCAGTCCGTGCGCCATGGCGCCGGCACCTATGCCCCCTATGCGCGGCCGATCAGTGCGGTGACGGTGATGGGGCCGCACCGCCTGCGGCTGGAGACATCGACACCTTATCCGCAATTGCTGCTCGACGTCTCGCGGCTGCGCATGGTCTCCGCAACGGCGGCGAGGGAGGCCACGACGGCCGACTTCAACCAGGGCCGCGCGGCGATCGGCACCGGGCCCTATCGCCTGACGCGCTGGACGCCGGGCGAGCGGTTGGAACTCGCGCGCAACCCGACCTATTGGGGGCAGGAGCCGGCCTGGGCGAACGTCACCTTCCGTCCGATCGCGAACGACGCGGCGCGGCTCGCCGCGCTGCTGAGCGGCACCGTCGACCTGATCGACAAGGTGCCGATGAACGACGTCGCGCGCCTGCGCGGCGATGGCCGTATCGCGATCTTCCAGCATGACGGCAACCGCACGATGTTCCTGGTGCCCGACACGGCGCGGGAGGTCTCGCCCTTCGTCACGGATCGCCAGGGACAGCCGCTCAATCCGAATCCGTTGCGCGACGTGCGGGTGCGGCAAGCGCTGGCGCTCGCCATCAACCGCCAGGCGCTGACGGAACGCGCGATGGAAGGGCTTGCCACGCCTGCGAACCAGGCTGCGCCAGAGGGCATGTTCGGCTGGGCTCCGGGCCTGCCGGTGACCACCTACGATCCCGCCGCGGCGCGCCGCCTGCTCGCCGAGGCCGGCTATCCGCAGGGTTTCCGGCTGGTCCTGCATTGTTCCAACGGCCGCTACGTCAATGACCGGCAGACCTGCCTCGCGGCGGCGCAGATGCTCACGCGCATCGGCGTGGAGGCCTCGGCCGAGGCGGAACCGCAGACCGTCTTCATGACGCGCATGACGGCCTTCAATGCCTCCCTGTTGCTCAACGGCTGGGGCAGCTACGGCGACAACCTGATCGTGCTGCGCCAGGCGCTGCATTCGGTCGATCCATCGCGCGGCTATGGCGGCTTCAACCGCGGCCGCTACGCCAATGCCGAGGTGGATCGGCTGATCGAGACAGCGGCCGCCACCTTCGACGACCGCCAGCGTGAGGCGCTGCAGCAGCAGGCGATGGAGGCGGCGATGCGCGATGGTGCGCTGATCCCGCTCTACACGGCCGCCTGGATCTGGGCCGCGCGCCGCGGCATCGCCTTCACCCCGGGTTTCGACGAGGGGACGCTCGCCATGCGCGCCGTCCCCGCCGCGCAATAGGAAGGAACGCGCATATGCTCATCGACGGCCTGCAATGCGGCCATTTCGACCGTGACGCCTTCGAGGCGCTGCGCCGTGGCAATGTCGGCGCGGTGACAATCACTGCCGGCTTCTGGGAGGACGTGACGGAATCGCTCGATTCCATCGGACGCTGGCGCGACCTCTGCGCCGCGAACGCCGATATTGTCGAGATCGCGCGCAGCGCCGCGGACATCCGCCGCATCACCGCCGCCGGCAAGCTCGCCATCATCATCGGCTTCCAGAACACCGAGCTGTTCGGCAACCGCATCCGCCTCGTGGAGCTCTTCGCCGAGCTCGGCGTGCGCTCCGTCCAGCTCACCTACAACAACCAGAACTGCTACGCCGGCAGCTGCTATGAGGCCGAGGACAGCGGCCTCTCCCGCTTCGGACGGGAACTGATCACCGAGATGAGCCGCGCCGGCATCCTGGTGGACCTCAGCCATGTCGGCAACGGCTCCACGCTGGATGCGGTGAAGTTCTCGAAGAAGCCAGTGGCGGTCACGCATGCCAATGCCGACAGCTTGTTCCCGCACAAGCGGAACAAGACGGACGATGTGCTGCATGCGCTGCGCGACAATGGCGGCATCATCGGCTGCGCGACCTATCGCAACATCACCGGCGACCACTACTGCTCCACGATCGAGAACTGGTGCACCATGGTGATGCGCACGGTGGAGATCGCCGGCATCGACCATGTCGGCGTCGGCACCGACCGCAGCCACAATTTCACCAAGCCGGACTACGACTGGATGCGCATGGGGCGCTGGACGCGCGGGGTGGATTACGGCGCTGCTTCGGCGGCCAAGCCCGGCAAGGCCGCGCCGCCGGACTGGTTCCCGCGCGTCGAGGACATCGGGAAGATCGCGGGCGGCCTCGCCGCGGTGGGTTTCACCGCGGAGGAAGTCGCCAAGATCACGCATGGCAACTGGCTGCGCGTGTACCAGGACGTGTTCGGAGCCTGAGGAACGGGGCAGGGCGGGCGCTTCTCCGCGCCGCCCTGCCGACTCCTGTCAGTTGTCGAGGATGGCGGGAAGGCGCAACCCGTGCTCCCGAGCGCAGTCGAGCGCGACGTCGTAGCCTGCATCCGCATGGCGCATGACGCCGCTGGCGGGATCGTTCCACAGCACACGGCCGATGCGCCGCGCGGCATCCTCGGTGCCGTCGCAGCAGACCACCATCCCGGCATGCTGGCTGAAGCCCATGCCGACGCCGCCGCCATGATGGATGGACACCCAGGTCGCGCCCGAGGCGGTATTGAGCAGTGCATTGAGCAGCGGCCAGTCGGAAACGGCATCCGAGCCGTCCCTCATTGCCTCCGTCTCGCGGTTCGGGCTCGCCACGGATCCTGAATCCAGGTGGTCGCGGCCGATCACGATCGGCGCCTTCAACTCGCCCTTCGCGACCATTTCGTTGAAGGCGAGGCCGAGCCGGTGCCGGTCGCCAAGCCCCACCCAGCAGATGCGCGCGGGCAGGCCCTGGAAGGCAATGCGCTCGCGCGCCATGTCGAGCCAGTTGTGCAGATGCGCGTTGTCCGGCAGCAGTTCCTTCACCTTGGCGTCGGTGCGGTAGATGTCCTCCGGGTCGCCGGACAGGGCGGCCCAGCGGAAGGGGCCGACGCCGCGACAAAAGAGCGGGCGGATATAGGCCGGCACGAAGCCTGGAAAGGCGAAGGCGTTCTCCAGCCCCTCATCCTTCGCCACCTGGCGGATGTTGTTGCCGTAGTCGAGCGTCGGCACGCCGGCATTCCAGAAATCCACCATCGCCGCGACGTGCTTGCGCATAGAGGCACGTGCGGCCTTTTCCACGGCTGCCGGATCGCTTTCCTGCTTCGCGCGCCATTCCGCCACGCTCCAGCCGACCGGCAGGTACCCGTGCACGGGATCATGCGCTGAGGTCTGGTCCGTCACGATGTCGGGTCGCACGCCGCGGCGGAACAGCTCGGGGAAGATCTCGGCGGCATTGCCGATCAGCGCGATCGAGCGGGCCTCGCCCTTCGTCGTCCAATGTTCGATGCGGGCCAGCGCCTCGTCCACGCTGTGGGTCTTCTCATCCAGGTAGCGCGTGCGCAGGCGGAAATCGGCGCGGCTCTCGTCGCATTCCACGGCGAGACAGCAGGCGCCAGCCATCACCGCGGCGAGTGGCTGCGCGCCGCCCATGCCGCCGAGCCCGCCGGTGAGGATCCAGCGTCCCTTGAGGGCGCCGCCATAGTGCTGGCGCCCGGCCTCGGCGAAGGTCTCGTAGGTGCCCTGCACAATGCCCTGGGCGCCGATGTAGATCCAGGAACCTGCCGTCATCTGGCCGTACATGGCGAGACCCTTGCGGTCGAGCTCGTTGAAATGCTCCCAGGTGGCCCAGTGCGGCACGAGGTTGGAATTGGCGATCAGCACGCGCGGCGCATCCTTGTGCGTGCGGAAGACGCCGACGGGCTTGCCCGACTGGACGAGCAGCGTCTCGTCTTCCTCGAGGTCGCGCAACGTCGCCGCGATGCGGTCGAAATCAGCCCAGCTGCGCGCGGCGCGACCGATGCCACCATAGACCACCAGTTCGTGCGGATGCTCGGCCACCTCGGGGTCGAGGTTGTTCATCAGCATGCGCAGCGGCGCCTCGGTGACCCAGCTCTTGGCGGTGAGCTCGGTGCCGCGGGCGGCGCGGACCTCACGGACATTGTGGCGTGGGTTGGTCATGGCGGGATCCTCCGTCAGCGGACGCGATGTGTCAGCGAAGGTCGGGCAGGATGGTGGGCGAGACGGAGGCAGCGAGGCGCCCGTCAGCAACCAACGCGGTGGCTGCGGCAATGTCAGTCGCCATGTAGCGATCCTCCTCCAGCGTCGGTACGGCGGCGCGCAGCACGGCGATGGCGCGCCGCAACTCCGGCGAGGTCACGAGCGGCGCGCGCAGCTCGACGCCCAACGCCGCGGCCAGTGCCTCGATGCCCAGGATGGCGAAGAGGTTTTCGGTCATTGGCAGCAGCCGGCGCGCGCCGTGGCAGGCCATGGAGACATGGTCTTCCTGGTTCGCCGAAGTCGGCGTGGAATCGACCGAGGCCGGATGCGCCATCTGCTTGTTCTCGGACATCAGCGCAGCGGAGGTGACCTCGGCGATCATCAGCCCCGAATTCAGTCCCGGCTTGCGCGCGAGGAAGGCCGGCAGGCCGAAGGAGAGCGCGGGATCCACCAGCAGCGCGATGCGGCGCTGGGCGATGGCGCCGATCTCGCACACCGCGAGCGCGATCTGGTCGGCGGCGAAGGCCACCGGCTCGGCGTGGAAATTGCCACCTGAGACGGCGCTGCCGTCGCTCAGGATCAGCGGGTTGTCGGTGACGGCATTGGCTTCGCGTTCCAGCGTCGCCGCCACCTGGCGCAGCAGGTCGAGGCAGGCGCCGTCCACCTGCGGCTGGCAGCGGATGCAGTAGGGATCCTGCACGCGCGTGTCGCCCTCCACATGGCTGGCACGGATCTCGGAGCCGCCGAGCAGCCCGCGCAGCGCCGCCGCCGTGTCGATCTGGCCGCGATGGCCGCGCAACTCGTGTATCTCGGGGTGGAAAGGCGCGGTGGAGCCCATGGCGGCATCGGTGGCGAGCGCGCCCGTCACCAGCGCGGCGCGCAGTGCGCGATGCGCGCGAAACAGGCCGGCCAGGGCGAGAGCGGTCGAGACCTGCGTGCCGTTGATCAGCGCCAGGCCTTCCTTCGCGGCCAGCACGACGGGTTCGAGGCCGGCGCGCTTCAGCGCCTCGGCGCCCGGCAGGCGCTGTCCGCCGAATTGTGCCTCGCCCTCACCGATCATCACGGCCGTCATGTGCGCCAGCGGTGCGAGATCACCGGACGCGCCGACCGAACCCTGTCCTGGAATCACCGGCACCACGCCGCGCACCAGCATCCCTTCCAGCAGGGCGACGGTGTCGAGCCGCACGCCCGATGCGCCGCGGCCGAGGGAGAGCAGCTTCAGCGCCATGACGAGCCGCACGACCGGCTCCGGCAGCGGTGCCCCGGTGCCGCTGCAATGGGAGAGGATGAGGTTGCGCTGCAACGTCGCCAGGTCGGCGGCGTCGATGCGGATGCTGGCGAGCTTCCCGAAGCCGGTGTTCACGCCGTAGATCGGCGCGTCGCCCGCCGCGATCTCGGCCACGCGTGTGGCGGAGCGCGCGATCGCATCGCGACAGGACGGGTCGAGCGATACCGGCGCGCCGCCGTCGTAAAGGCGTTCGAGCGTGGCGAGCGTGGTCTGGCCGGGTAGCAGGACGAGGCTCATGCGCGTGCTCCCCTGTAGATGCGGGCATGGAGCGGGTTGAAGCCGATGCGATAGACAAGCTCGGCGGGGTGCTCGACGTCCCAGATGGCAAGGTCGGCCGCCTTGCCGCGTTCCAGCGTGCCGGTCCCGCCGAGCAGGCCGAGGGCGCGCGCCGCCTCCCGTGTTACGCCGGCAAGGCATTCTTCCACCGTCATGCGGAACAGCGTCGCGCCCATGTTCATCGCGAGCAGCAGGGAGGTGAGCGGCGAGGTGCCGGGATTGTTGTCAGTGGCGAGCGCCATATGCGTCCCGGCCTGGCGGAACAGCGCGACCGGTGGCGCCTGGGTCTCGCGGATGAAGTAATAGGCGCCGGGCAGCAGCACCGCGACCGTCCCGGCGCGCGCGAGCGCCGCGGCACCGTCCGCGTCGCAGTATTCGAGGTGGTCGGCGGAGAGCGCGCCGTGCTCGGCCGCCAGCTTCGCGCCATGCAGGTTTGACAGCTGGTCGGCGTGCAGCTTCACCGGCAGGCCGAGTGCGCGTGCCGCGTCGAAGACGCGTGCGATCTGCGCGGGGGAGAAGGCGATGCCCTCGCAGAAGCCATCCACCGCATCTGCAAGACCCGCCGCGGCGACGGCGGGCAGGATGCGCGTCACCAGCTTCTCGACGAAGGCATCCTTGTCGCCCTGAGCTTCGGGCGGCAGGGCGTGGGCGCCGAGGAAGGAGGTGCGGATGCCCACGGGCCGCAATGTGCCGAGCCGACGGGCGGCGCGCAGCGATTTCAGCTCGTTCTCCTCATCGAGGCCGTAGCCCGACTTGATCTCGACCGTGGTGGCGCCCTCGGCGATCAGCGCATCGAGCCGCGGCAGCGATTGCGCCACGAGGTCATCTTCGCTCGCCGCGCGCAGCATGCGCACGGAGGAGACGATGCCGCCGCCGGCACGCGCCACTTCTTCGTAGCTGGCGCCGTTCAGGCGCATCTCGAATTCCCGCGCGCGGTTGCCGGCGTGCACGAGATGAGTGTGGCAGTCGATGAGGCCCGGCGTGATCCAGCGGCCCTCGCAGTCGAGCCGGTCGCCGTCGCGAAGCTCGGCCGGGAGGTCAGCCGCGGCACCCGCGAAGGCGATCCGCCCATCGCGGATGGCGATGGCGGCCTTCTCCACGATGCTGAGACCGGGGCGTGCCGGATCCAGCGTGGCCAAGCGGGCATTCGTAAGGAGGCTGGCGCGCATGGAGCGGTTTCCGTTTGCGTCTGGCGATTAAGTATATACATAATGGTGCCCTCGCAAGCGTATTCTGCGGAGGTTGCGTCAAGGTGATGGGCGCGGCCGGGGGCGTTGCTGCTCCGGCGGGCTTGGCCGGTTTCCGTGCGACCATGACAGCCTGGGCTGAGATTGGAGGGACGTTGCGGATGAGCGGCGCAGGCAACCATGCGGCGTGGGTCGAGGACGGCGGCGACCGGCTCTCCTTGCATGCGCGCATCGTCGCCGATGTGGAAACGGCGATCCTGTCCGGGTCCTGGCCGCCGGGGCATCGCCTGCCCATCGAGACCGACCTGGCCGCGCAATACGGCTGTTCGCGCATGACGGTGAACAAGGCGATGACGCAGCTTGCCGCCGCAGGGCTGATCGAGCGCCGGCGCAAGTCAGGGACTTATGTGCGTCTGCCACAGGCGCAGTCGGCCATACTCGAGATATCGGACATCCGCGAGGAAGTGACGGGGCTCGGCGTGGCCTACCGCTATGTCTTGCTCAAGGCCCGCCGTCGCACCAGCAGCGCTCAGGACCAGCGGTTGCTCGGCGCGCAGGTCGCCGGGCCTGTGCTTGCACTGGATTGCCTGCACTTTGCCGGAGCAAGGCCCTTCTGCCGCGAGGAGAGGCTGATCGACCTCCTCACCGTGCCGACGGCGTCGGGCGAATCCTTCGCGGAGCGGCCGCCCGGGCGATGGCTGCTTGAGCGCGTGCCGTGGAGCATCGCCGAGCACACGATCCGCGCGAGCGAGGCCGACGAGGAGATGGCTTCGACACTCCTTGTCGCGCCTGGCGCTGCGTGTCTGGTTGTCGAGCGGCGAACGCGCCTGGAGGAGAAGCCGGTGACCTTCGTGCGCCTGACCTATCCGGGCGCGGCCCATGCGCTGACCGCGAGTTTTCGGCCTGGGCGATGACGGCGGACGGAGCGGGTCGGACAAGCCCGGCGCCATCGAACCGCTCGTCCTGAAAGTCGCTGCGATGTCAGGTGCTTGGGATGCTTTGGCTGGGGGACCTGGAGGACCGCCGAACCGTCAGCCAAAGCAGCCGCTTAGCGCCTTTCCCCGTCGCGGGATGAGGGCTGGGGGAGCATGGTGGGAGCGCGGCGGTTCGCTGTCCAGCGGCGGTCGGTGTCTTCCCTGAGGATCGGCACGACACTTCCCGTTGCGGCCAAGTTCAAGGATAGTGGCGGGCGCCTCTAACCTGATAAGCCGAAGAGACGATTCGTGGCCAAACGTCCTGCTGCAACACCCCCTCGACGCAGTGCTAGCCTTGATGCAAGCGAAATTCGGATTGCGATATCGAGACTAGAGCGGAGGTTGGCGGACCTCGATGCGTTCAACGTGGACGACGTCAAAGATTCTGACGATCCAAAACTAGAGGCGCTGGAGAAATCTATACAGGATACTATTGGGAGAATATTTGAACCCGACACAATTGAATTCAATAGATATATTGGGGCCGCTAATCTCGATTATAGGCGAGTATTCTTGATTGGAGGGGCGCCGCCAACGCCGATTTCGGAAATACGGCAGGAAATTAAGATCAATATTGTTAGGGCGAGGGAAATTCTAGGCGGCATAATTCGAACATTCGCTGAAGAGATCGAACACGCTCCGGGTGCTGAACCGGAGCCAAAGCTTCTGCCCATGGGTGTGCCGGTTGTATTGAGCAACCGCGTGTTTGTCGTGCATGGCCACGACGATGCGGCTCGGGAGGCGGTCGCGCGCTTCGTCGAGAAACTCGGGTATCATGCCGTTATCCTCCATGAGCAGCCGAACGAAGGCCGCACGATCATCGAGAAGTTCGAGAAGCACGGCGAGTCGGCGGCCTTTGCAGTTGTCCTTTTGACGCCCGACGACATTGGTGGGCCGAAAGGCACCCCGCCGGACCAACTGCGGAAGCGCGCAAGACAGAATGTGGTCGCTGAGTTATTTTACTTCATTGGCAGACTTGGGCGCGCGAATGTCTGCGCGTTGAAGAAGGGCGATGTCGAGGTCCCGTCTGATTTCCGAGGGGTCGTTTACACGCTCATGGATGATGGGGATGGTTGGCAGCTAAAACTTGCTCAGGAAATGCAGGCAGCCGGCTTGTCGATCGACTTCAACAAGGTTTTTCGCAGGTAGTTTGCCGGTGGCGCTGTTGCTGCGGCGTTGTCGCCTCGAAAGTGCTCACGCCTAGCGCCGGTTCCAAAAATCGGCGAGGGATGCGCAGTGGGATTTTGGGGCGCCGTGCGCGCGAAGCTCCCCCCGTACCCCGGCCCATGTGCCCCCGGTCACTCCCCGCGAGGCGCGCACCCTGCCGCCCCTTGGCAACCGACGCGCGCTGCGACGACCATGGCCCCGCGAGGCTAGGAGGATGACGGCATGGACCCAGGGATACTGCTTGGCAGCTTCATTGCTCGGCTTCTCAGCCTGACCGCCGTCGCCGGGATAGTGGGCGGCATTATCGGCTCCACTCGCGCCTTGGCGCTCTCGTTCATTGTCGGCGTGCCCGTGGCGTTGGTTATCCTGGCGGAGACCATTCGGCCGCGCGATGTGTCGGGCGAAGCGCTGCTTACCACGCCCGTTGCGTGGGGCGCCGCGGTGGCTTTTGGCTTCCTCATTCGCCGGCTGCGGAAGCGCTCAAAGGCAGCATAGCGCCTTGTCGTTTTCCGCCGACGCTCGTTGACGGATATTGACAATTGCAGCGGCACCGCGTTGGATGCGCTCGCACCTGACCGGAGCCGCGCAGCACGATGACCGCCGCACCCCGCCACTTCGTGGCCTATGTCCGCGTGTCGACGGCGCGGCAGGGTCGCAGCGGCCTCGGCATGGAGGCGCAGGACGCGGCCATCACCGCCTTCCTGCGGCCCGGCGACCACATCTTGGCGCGCCATGAGGAAGTCGAGAGCGGGCGGAAGGACGACCGGCCGGAACTGGCGAAGGCCCTGGCCCGGTGCCGCGCCACGGGAGCAACCCTGCTGATCGCGAAGCTGGACCGCTTGGCTCGCGACGCGCATTTCCTGCTGGGCCTTCAGAAATCCGGCGTGGAGTTCATCGCGTGCGACCTGCCGAACGCCAACCGGCTGACCATCGGCATCCTGGCGATGGTCGCGGAGGAGGAGGCGCGCGCCATTAGCGCCCGCACGAAGGCCGCCCTCGCCGCCGCCAAGGCGCGCGGGAAGGTCCTGGGCGGCGTCCGTCCCGGTCAGCGGGTCCTCACCGCGGAGGACGGCAAGCGCGGCGCGACGGCTGGCGCAGCGGTGCGCCAGCGGAACGCGGACCACGCGGCCCATCGCGTCCTCCCGCGGATCGAAGCGTTACGCGCCGGGGGTGCCACACTGTCCGGCATCGCCGCCGCCCTCGCCTCCGAAGGCATCCCCACGCCGCGCGGCGGCGCCGGATGGACCGCGACAGCGGTTCGCCGCGTCATGCTGCGCGTCGGCGCCACGAGCGCGGAGGGCTGACCCCGTGAGCCGCTTCCCCGCTCCCACCGCTTCCGCCGCCGCCATTAAGGCCGCATGTGATGCCCGCGCCGCAGCCGCCGCGCTGGCCCGTGCGGAGAACCGCGAGGCGGTGCCCTGCGACCCCGTCGTGATCCACGCCCCGACAGTCGGCGGGTTCTACCCGGAGCCGCTGCCGGGGCCGCGCCTCGGGACCAGCGGCCGGGAGATGCTGCACGATTGCGTGGGGCCGATCGCGCAGATCGCCGCGCCGCTCTTGCTGGCCGCGCTCGCCTTCACGCACTGACCTAGCACAAGGCGCAGCGGCGCCTTCCTCGCGAGCCAACCCGCATCTGTCGGCGACGCAGTCAGTTAGTCGGCTCTGCCGCCGAGAACGGCCGATCCGGCGCTGCCGACGCAACCGTCTGTCGCGCAGTCATTTAGTCCGACCTACCACCGAAGACCCGGCCATCCGCAATCGCGGGCGCACACGCGCGCCCCTGTTCTCTCAGTCTGCATTCCAGAAGGACGCCGCCATGTCGCCCCTCGCGACCTATCCGACCATCTCAATACGATCCACGCAGGAAGACGCCCTGAACCTAGCCGCCGTCGCCGATGCGATGCGCGCGGCCTCCCGCCGCTCCTTTCTGCCCGCCTCCGAAGCGATCCGCAGCGCACTCCGCGTCGCCGCCATCCTCGCTCGTCGCGGGGAACTCGACACGGTTCTGGCGCGATACCGCGCGGACCTCGCCGGACACTGATCGCGCCGCGCTTCCCCGCCATCGCCACGACAGAGAGAGGAACCACCACCATGTCAGGCACTCGCCTCCAAGCGATCCAATCCGCCTTCTCAGGTTTCGGCGGCGCGTTCGCCTCGATCAACACGATGATCCGCTCCGCTGCGGAGGTCGAGACCATCGAAGCCCGCGTCGATCACCAGATCACCATGCAGGGCATCCAGCGCGAGAACGAGGTCGTCGACAATCGCGCCGCGTCGGATGCCCTGAGTGGCGCCACGCCGGGCGACGACATGACCGACAACGAGCGCTACCGGCGCACCCGTGCGACCATCCTAGGCCAGCGCCAGGGCCTCGACTTGGGTGACCGCTGGCGGCGCGAGGTCTATGACCGGACGCCCATCGGCGGGGACCTCCGCCGAGCCACCGAGGACTGGATGCGCTCGACCTATGGTCGCGGCTCCGGTGATCCGATCTTCGACCGCCACGCGCTCGCGACCCTGAATACCGTCGTCGAGCGGGGCATCACTTCCCGGCGCGACGAGAGCGCCCGCGCTGTCGTGGAGCAGGGTGAGCACGACCTCCGCGGCGTCATCGGGCGCCGCGTGGCGTCCGGCGAATGGTCCGCGCAGGACATTGCCCAGTGGACGGAGCAAGCCGCCACCATCGCGCGCGGGGACCGCAACCGCGGCTCCGCGTTCGTCACCAGCGCCATTGAAGGGGCTGTGCGGACGGGCGACCAAGCGGGAGCCCAGCGGTTCCTCACGGCCCTTCAGCAGCCCGGCAGCGGGCGCGACGGGCGGTCCTGGCGCGAGGACAACGAGCAGTCCTTCGTGACGCTCGAAGGGCGCCTCATGGAACGCGTGCGGCATTCCCGCACGGTCTCCGGTGCGGCGGCCTACAACCAGATCGAGGACCGCATCGCGGCGGCGCGCTCGCCCGCCGACATTGTCACGATCCAAGAGGATATCACGCGGACCCACGCGCAGTATGGCGGCGAGGAAGACCGGCAGCGTGTCCTCCGCACCCTGGAGGCCCACGCCCGCCCGCTGATCCGTCAGCAGGAAGCCGTGAACCGCCTAGGCGAATGGGTGGCGGGTGCCGGGTCTCCCGACCCATCCGTCGTGCGTCAGCACATCGACGCCTTCCTGGGCGCGCAGCCGACCGAGCCGGGCAACGCAGCGGGCGGCACGGGGATCACCCTGCTGTCCCACCCGGAGCGCGTCGGCACGCTGGTCGCCCGCCTGGGCGCGGTGTCCGACACGATGACCGCGCAGGTCCGCTCCGCGCTTGCCGACACGGCGAACCCGGAAGGACAGGCCGCAGCCATCCGCTTCCTCCGCACCGTCGAGGGGGCACGCACGGGCTCCCGTGACTTCGCCCTGACGCTGATCCCTGAGGAACACCGCGGGGCCTACCGCGTCGTCAGCGACATGATGACCACCACGAACCTCCCCGTGGAGCGCGTGGTCGAGCGCATCGCCGGTCTCGGCGGCAACAACGCCGAGCGCAACCTGCGCGAGACGACCTGGCACCGGCTCTATCCAAGCCAGTCGGATCAGGCGAAGGCCGAGGAGCGCGCCCGCACGCAGATCGCAGCGGGTCTCCGCGAACACGTCGGCGCGTCCGGCTCGTGGTTCACCAGCAACACGCGCATCTCCGTCGACGGCGGTCTCCAGTCCGCGCTCGAAACCAACGCCCATCAGGCAGCGGTATACGCGCAGCAGATCGGGGGCGACGTCGATGCGGCGGTGCGTGGCTCCATCCGCGACATGCAGTCGCGCGTGGACCTCCTGCCGCTGGCCGATGGCAGCGTCCGTGCGGTGCTTCGCCGTGATGGCGTGGGGCAGAACGGCGAGCCGAGCCGGACGCATTCCGATGGGGCGCCTCGGGTGCCCGGCGGGATCACCGTGCGGAACCCTGGGACCGGACGTGACGAGAACACCCTGGATACCGCGCAGGACGACATGCGGACGGGCGCGCGGGTGTTCAATGGGCTGTTCGCGGGTGGTGGGCGGATGGCCCTGGGCGATGATCCGCGGATGGCGGCGATGGGTCTTCGGCCTGTGGTCCACAGCGGGAACGGCACCGTCATCCCCGGCGGGATCATCCTGCAAGGTGGCGAGGAAGTGGACCTCGGAGGGCAGCGCGTGCGGGTCCCGACGAACCCGGAGGAAGCCGTTGTGCTTCTTATGGAACACTTCCGGCGCGTGGAGCGGGGAACTCCTATCGACCTCGGGGGCGGCCACGCAGCCACCGACACGGCGGGCCTGACGAACGGCGCCGAGACCCGGTTCCGCGTGATCCCCGAGCGGCCCGTCGTGAACGGCCAGGAGATCACCATCTACCGCCTTGCCTATCGCTTCGGCTTCCGCGAACGGCAGATCACGGCGGAGGAACGGGCGGCGATGCGGAACTGAGCGGTATGCGGAGGGGGGGGCGTCCTCTCCGCGCCCGTCTCCGTCACCCGCGGATGGCCCCTATTGGTTCCCGGCACGCCAGCGGAGCAGCATGTCCATGAACTTCTCGACGACACCGTGACAGGCCGCGTCGCGTTGAACCGGCGCAGCGGAGATGAAGCGCTGCTCAGTGGCCCAGCGCACTCCCCGAAAGAACCCGCTTGCGACCGGATCGGTCGCCAAAGGACGAAGGCGGCGCTCCATCTCTTGGTCAACGGCGCGCATCCCCTCCGCGCTCAGGCGGCGCTCCGCGCAACGTTCAACGCTGAGATAGACAACGAAATCCTCAGCAAGCGCTCGCATCTCGTTGGTCACGCCGCTCTGCGAATGGGCAGAGCCCAGCGGCATGGTCGCCAGCATCCCTGCCGCTGACGCAATCAGCCCAAGCCTTATCATTCCCGGCGTCTCCAATTCGCCACGAGCCTCTCGCGCCCGATGCGCCGAGGCAAGGGCGGGCGTCACGCCGATCCGACCGCCGAAGCCCGCTGGCGGGCGAGCGTCAATTCTTCCGACCTCCCGACAAGCCTCGGGAAAACTCAATGAACTCTAAGGAACGGCCCGCAGGTCTATTCCTTGCGCCTACCCAACCAGCCGCCCTCGTCAGCGGGAGCGCAAGAGCGCTCTCCATCCTCCGGCTTCCCACAGACACCCGGCGCCTCCGCTGCTCCACCCGCAGCGGGGAGGGGGCAAGAGAGCGCTCTCTCACAGGAGCACCCATGGATCCCTCCATTTCGGCGACACCCCCGCATCGGATCACCACACGAATGCGCCACGGCATCGAGACCGTGTCATGCAACGACCTCTCCGCCTCGCACCGAACGGACGCGCTGCGGCGGCTTTGCCGCGCAATGGTCGCTGCGGGCCTGTCAGGACCCGCGGAGGTCTGCGGCGACGACGGGCGACTGCGTTTCACTGTCCGCGGCATCGAGCGCGCCGCGCGCTTCACGCTCACGGAGACGGACACGCACAGCCTCCGCCTTCGCCCCTATCAGGAATGGACAGGCCCGAGCGCCGGGCACGTGGCAGCACAGAACGGCGGTTCTGTCTCCGCCGCCCCTGACCTACTGGCACGCGCCTAGACGCCCTCCACGCACGACACGGGGCAGCCCCGTGTCTTGCCCTTCCGTCCTCGGGGTCGGACCCGCCCCGCCACCCATCGTCGCGCCTTCCCGCATCCACCCGGACTGCGGGGGGGAGCGGGATCGCGCTCCATTCCCGGAGCATCCCATGCAGACCACCGCAGCCCAGTCCGCCGCCTCGGCGACGGACCTCGCACCGCGTCCCCGCAAGCGCCGCTCGAACGGCCGCGCAGTCCTCCCGAAGACGACGAAGGCCCGCATCCTCGGCGGCGGCGCGGCGTTCGAGGTCACGCTTCACGGCACCTATGGGCGCGGCAAATCCATGATCCTCGACGCGAGCGACTGGCACCGCATCAAGACCACCATCGGCGACGTCTGGCTTCTGAACTCCGATGGCAAGGGAAACTTCTATGTGCGCCGAAGCGCCCACGCGATCGGCGCGAACGCGCGACAACCGGGCGACCGCCCCACTGCCACACTCGCGCGCATCCTGACCGATGCGAAGCGCGGTCAGACCGTTCTCTATCTCGACGGCAACCCGCTGAACCTGCGCCGATCGAACCTTGAAGTCGTCTCGGTGGCAGAGGCGACGCGCCGTCGCGTGGCGCTGCGCGCAGCCTGATCAACACAACGCGCGGCGGGATTTCCCCGCGAGGGACCCGCCGTCCTCAATCCATTCGGAGATGCCCTATGCCCCCGCGCCTCAACGCCACGCCGCTTCCGCCGGAACCCGACTTCGCCGCGCTCCCCGCGGTGGCCCGCCGCAGCCCCCTGGACTATCCGCGGCGCGTCACGCTGACGCTGGGCGATGCGGACCGCGTGATGCGCCTGATCGACGCTGTGCCGGATGCAACCGGGCGGCCGTTCCTGAGCCTGTCGGCCGCGGTGGCGCTAGCCTTCGATATCGCGTCCAACGTGGTTGCGGCTGGCGAGTTGGATCGCTACCGCACTCCGCCGCCGGAGCGGTTGCCCATGCCCGAACTGTCAGCCGCGGCGCTGGCTTGGCTCGAAGGGTTCCGGGCGGACGTCGAAGCGAAGGCCGCGAAGGATGCTGAGGCGGTCAGGAAGCGCGACAGGTCGAGCGGGACGAAGCGGCGGCGGTGAGGTCCCGCCGGGCACGACAATCACAAATTCGCGACATATCGTTTCGACTTCGTCCTGTGTTGCGGAACGCATAGGTATCTCAAGACATTACAGCGATCCGCAGACTAATCATCAGCTTACTTTCCTAGTCTATGGGCATGATCGCCTAGGGTCGCCATGATCCGACCGCGCCATCCCGGCGCGCTGGCAGAGACGGATCACAGCATGACCACCGACACCACCGCCGACCGCAAGGCGCAGCGGGCCGCCGAACACGCGCTCTACAAGGCGGAGGCCGCCGCCCGGCGCGAGGCGGAGCGCACCCGCCGCCGGGAACACATGGCCGCTCGCGCGGCAGCCCGGTGCGCGACGCGCATGGCGAACGGAGAGAACGCCCGCCGTGTCGGGGCGCAGCGCACACATGACGCGCTCATGCGGCGGGTCTTCGGGCTGCGGCGGGACTTCACGTCGGCACCGTTCGAGGCCGAGGATGGAACACCGTTCGTCAGCATCGAGATCGGCGACGATCCGTGGGCGCGTGCGTCGTTCATCCTCCAACGCGACCCGGCAAGCCAGCGCCAGATCATCATCGACAGCCGCACAGGAGAGGTCGTGGCGCGCGGCGCGAGCCGGGAGGCGGCGCTGCGGGCGTTCGCCAAGACACTCCCCGCGGTGGTCGTGATGCCCCGCACGGACAGCAAGGCGTGGCGTTCCGCGTGGCGGGACCATCTGGCGAGGAAGCAAGCGCGCCGCGCGGCGCAGGATTAGCCAGCGCCATCCTCGGCCGCGACGTGAAGGCGTGACAGGTCCACTTCGGGGAACTGCAACAGCGCCAGCGTCGCGGCCACCGCCTTCAGGCCCGGCCCCTTGTCATAGCGCACGTCGCCTTCCGTCCCGCTGCCGCCGTGGCCCATGAGATAGTCGCGGTGGCGCTTCTGCTGGAAATCCGTGATCGCATCAGTGAGGCGCGTGATCGCGGTATGCCGGAAGGCGTGCATTCCGACCCCCGGCCGATAGACCCCCACCTGTCCGCGGTAGTAGCGGAAGTCGCGCGTGAAGCGGGCGCCGCGCCTCTGGTCCAGCCCCTGGGGCGGCAGGTCGGGGAATAGCGGATCGTCAGACTTCGGCGCCGTGTTGGCGACATATTGCGGGAACCCGAGGCGTATCAGTTCCGCGTGCATGGGGATGATACGCGTCGCGTTCTCGGTCTTGAGCGTGCGCGCTCGCTTCCCCGCCGCTGCATCGCCCTCGGTTTCTTCGATGCGGAAGAACCACGTCCCGCCGTCGCATCCCACGTCCCGGCGATAGAGGTCCGCGAACTCCTCCAAGCGGGCACCGTGGAACAGCGCCAGGATCGGCAGCCAGAACTTCGCATCGCGGATAATGTGTGTGCCGGGCTGCGTGACGTGGCGCAGGTCGCGGCCAGTCCAGACCGGCGACGCAAAGAGGGCTGTCAGTTCCTCCGAGGTCCAGGCGTCTCGCTGCGTCCGCGCGCCGCGCTCCACGCGGAAGCGGTGGCCTTCGACCATCTCTCTCCACTGAGCGTTGCTGATGTGGCTCGCGTCCCGCGCAAAGCGGAGAAACTGCGACAGCGCGGTCAGATGCCGCTTCACCGTCTTGTCGGTCAGCCGCTTCGCGTTCGCGGCGTCCGCTTCCGCAATGAGGTCCGCGACGGTCTTCGCCTTGTCCTTCGGGGAGCGGCCATAGACGTTCGGGAGGCGCCGCAGCGTATCGAGGAAGCGGGTCACGTCGCCGCGTCCGTATGCGCTGACAGGGCGGTCCCCGACGACCTCAATGAACCTCGCGACAGTGCCGCGCTCCTGGCCCATGACCTGCTGCCGCGTCTTGTCGATCAAAGCCCGGCGTTCGAAGAACGGCTCGACCAGGGCTGAAGCCAAGGGTGCCGAGGCCGTGGCAACCGCCGCGGGCGTGGGCGGCGGGTCGGTTAGCGTCGCGCGGGAGGCGGGCGCGGGGGCTTCCTCCGGGGCATCGAGCAGGATCATCGGGGCCTCGCCTCGCATCCGACGAAGCACTTCCTCGTGGATGCGGACCTGCGCCTCCATGAAGCCGATCCCGAGGCCGTCGCGCAGTTCCTCGGCAAGCCCGTGCTGCCGCATCAGGCGGTCAATCTCGAAACTGAAGTTCCGGGGATTGCGCTCCGCCAGGGCCATGCGGACATCGGACAGGCCGTCTTCGACCAGCCCGGCGGGCATCATGCCGCGAGGGACCGGCCCGTAGGGCGGCGCCACGGGCGCCAGGTCAGCCGCCAGGGTCTCCCGGAGGTAGTCCCGCAGGATCGCGGCGAGCCGCGCCGCGTCATCAGTCGTCTCCGCCATCGCCGCCCGTGCTCGCTCCCATCCTTCGTCGAAGGCCGCGTCCAGAATGGCGGCCCGATGCTCCGCCTCCCGGTAGCGGTGGGTGCGAAGGCTCAGAGCGACCTCGCAGTCCCGCCGACCGGGCAAGCGGCGTCGCCAATAGAAGACCCCGCGCTTGCGCGTAAGGTGGCCGTGGCGGGAGCGTGGTGGGAGCGCAACGGACAAGACGGCCTCACGTGGCTGTCCCGCGACGGAAGATGCTGCGCTGTCAGGTGCTTGGGGAAAAACTGGCTGGGGGACCTGGATTCGAACCAAGGCTGCCCGGGTCAGAGCCGGGAGTTCTACCGCTAAACTATCCCCCAAGCGGGTCCGGCACTGGCCGGGGGCGCGCATGTAGCACCGCCCGACCGGTCGGGCAACACCGGCCAGGGGCTTATGCGGCGGCAAGAATGGAAAGCGCTTGCTCCAAGCCCCACATCTCCGGATCATGACTGTGCGATTGGCGGCAGGCGCCGCCGGTCCGGACCTTGGAATGACCGAGAACTTTGCACGCCACGCCCCCGACGCCCCGCCCGAGACGGCGGCGCCGGTCTTCGCGCGGGCCGAGCACGGGCAACAGGCCTTCGCCGCCATCGACCTCGGCACCAACAATTGCCGGCTGCTGGTCGCTGCGCCGACCGGATCGGGCTTTCGGGTCATCGATTCCTTCAGCCGCATCGTCCGGCTGGGGGAAGGGCTGGCCCAGTCCGGCCGCCTCGCAGACGGGGCGATGGACCGCGCGGCGGCCGCGCTCAGGGCCTGCGCCGAGAAGCTCGCCCGCCGCCCGGTCCGCCGGTTCGAGGCCGTGGCGACCGAGGCCTGCCGGCGCGCCACCAATGGGCGGGCCTTCCTGTCGCGCATCGCGGACGAGACCGGGCTGCACCTGCGCATCATCTCGGCGCGGGAAGAAGCCGAACTCGCGATGGAATCCTGCGCCCCACTGCTGGAGCCGCCGGACCGCCGGGCGCTGCTGTTCGACATCGGTGGCGGCAGCACGGAAATCGCCTGGATCCGCGTGCCGGACGGCCCACGCGCCGGGGCGCCGCCGGAACTGATCGGCTACCTGTCGTTGCCGCTCGGCGTCGTCACGCTCGCCGAGCGGGCGGGCCAGGACTGCTTCACGCAGCGTGGCTTCTGCGAGGTGGTGGACGAAGTCGCCCACCATTTGGCGGAATTCGACCGCGTCCACTGC
Organism: Roseomonas sp. SRI_022; assembly: GCF_057586215.1. Taxonomy (NCBI): domain Bacteria; kingdom Pseudomonadati; phylum Pseudomonadota; class Alphaproteobacteria; order Acetobacterales; family Roseomonadaceae; genus Roseomonas; species Roseomonas sp. SRI_022. The sequence continues at coordinate 99,821 of NZ_JBYCZL010000004.1, read as the reverse complement.
ATCGGGCAGGAGATCCGCGCCGGCGGGGTGCGGCTGATGGGCACCTCGGGCACGGTGACGACGCTCGCTGGCGTCGCGATGGCCTTGCCGCGCTACAAGCGCCCGCTGGTGGACGGCAAGACCCTGGAATGCGAGGCGGCGGACCTGGCATTGGGGGATCTGTTCGCGCTGGGGCGGGAAGGGCTCGCGCAGCACCCTTGCGTTGGGCCGGACCGGGTGGAATTCGTCCTGCCGGGCTGCGCGGTGTATGCCGCCATCCGGCGGGTCTGGCCGACGCCGCGCATCACGGTCGCCGATCGCGGCCTGCGGGAAGGCATGCTGACCCGGATGATGCGCGCCGAGCGCGCCGCGCCGCGCCGCCGCGCTGGGCGCTGAAGGAACTATATCATGGCGAAGCAACCGCCCGGCTCCGGCCGGGGCATGTCCACGCGGCTGAAGACCGCCGAAGGCCGCAGCACCGCCAGCCAGCGCTGGCTGACCCGGCAGCTCAACGACCCCTATGTGAAGGCGGCGAAGGAAGCCGGGCTACGGTCCCGCGCGGCGTTCAAGCTGCTGGAGATGGATCAGAAGCTGAAGCTGCTGAAGCCGGGGCTGCGGGTGGTGGACCTCGGCGCCGCGCCGGGGGGGTGGACGCAGGTGGCGGTGCAGGCGGTCGGCCAGCGCGGGCAGGTTGTCGCGATCGACATCCTGCCGATGGACCCGGTGCCCGGGGCGACCGTGCTGCAAGGCGACTTCCAGGAAACGGAGGCCGAGGAACGCACCATCGCTGCGATGGGCGGGCGGGCGGATGTCGTGCTGTCGGACATGGCGCCGAACACCACCGGGCACCAGGCGACCGACCATCTGCGGATCATGGGGCTGGCCGAGATCGCGCTCGACTTCGCGCGTCGGGTGCTGGCACCGGGAGGGGCATTCATCGCCAAGGTGCTGCAGGGCGGGACGACGGCTGAGATGCTGGCGACGCTGAAGCGCGACTTCGCCACGGTGCGGCACATGAAGCCGCCGGCGAGCCGGAAGGACAGCGCGGAGCTCTATGTGGTGGCGACAGGGTTTCGCGGGCGGGAGTGATGCGCGCAACATCACGGAAACGTGTGCTGCTTTGGACAAATTCCAGAGGTGGGGAAGAAAAGTCTGAGGGCGGATTGAAGGATCAAAGAGCGCCCTGCCGCCTAGCGTGATGCAGCAGGATTTTCATCCTATTCTCGTGTGACGCCGACGTCCAGCCAATTCCGGCCGTGACGGCCGGGCACCCGGTCGGCTCCTGTCACCGGCATCGAGGCTGTATTCGCCTTCGGCGGCGGCCTTCTCCAACCCCTCCCGCAGCGCAAGCACCGCACGCGACGCCACGCGGTTCCGCGCCGCCACCAGCGTGACGTCGAGCGGCATTGCCGGGTGTAGCGGCCGCGCCACCAACCCCTGAGCCTGCCCCTCGGACAGGCCGAACCCGTCCAGGATCGCGACCCCGGCGCCGGATCGCACCAGGGCGCATGCGATGGAGGATTGCGACACCTCGATCGAAACGCAGCCGGTGAGACCCACCGCCGCGCAGGCTGCCTGGACCAATTGCCCGACCGGCTGGCGCGAGCCCAGCGAGATCACCGTCTCCCCCGCCAGCTCCGCCAGCGACAGGCTCGGCCGCGCCGCCAGCGGATGGTCGCCCGGCAAGGCGCAGCCGATGCCGGACCGGCACAGCAGCCGCGCTTCCACGCGCGGATCGCCGGTGCCGCCCAGGAGGACGCCGAGATCCACCTGATGATCCGCGACCTGATTGACGACCTCGAGCGCTGTCATCGCCCGCAGCCGCACCATCATCCCCGGCCAGGACGCGCGGAAATCCCGCACCACCTTCGGTAGCAGCGCGGTCGCCAGCACCGGCACCGCGGCCAGCGACACCTGCCCGTTGCGGCCGGCGCGCAGGGCATCGGCCAGCCGCTGCACGCCGCCGATCGCCGCGAGGGCGCCGAGCAGTTCCGGCAGCAGGGCATGCGCTTCGGGTGTCGGCAGCAACTGCTTCCGCTCGCGCCGGAACAGGGCGAAGCCCAGCCGGACCTCGGCCTGGCGAAGCATCTTGCTGGCGGCCGGCTGGGTCATGCCCAGCGACGCGGCTGCGGCCGTCACGCTGCCCGCCTCCATCACCGCGCGGAAGACTTCCAGCTCGCGAAGGTTCAAGATCATAACCATTTGCCTATGAATATGAGCAATTCATCTATTTGACAGTATGTCATCTGCTTTGCACGTTCCGCGCAACGTGCGGCGCTGGAGGAACGGTGAAGGTCACAGCCATACGGGGCTTCCATGTCGGCTTCGCGCCCAGCCCGGCGCTCGGCAATGCCTCCACCTTCATCCGCCGGCGCGACTTCCTGCTGCTGCAACTGATCGGCGAGGATGGCAGCAGCGGCTGGGGCGAGGTGTTCTCCTCGCCCTTCGCCGCCGCGGCCTTCATCCGGGCGAAGCTTGCGCCGCTCGTGCTCGGCCAGCCCGCGCGGGATCACGGGCGGCTGTACCAGGCCATGGCGGGCACGCTCGCCTATGACCGGCGCGGCGCGGCGATGATGGCGGTCTCGGCGATGGACATGGCACTGCACGACCTCGCCGCGCGCAGCCAGGGTGTGTCCGTCGCGCGCATGCTCGGCGGCGCGCTGCGGGATCGCATGCTCGCCTATGCCTCCGGTCCCTTCATCGCGGAGGGCGGTGATCCCTACGGCGCCTATCCCGCGCAGGTGGACGCGCTGCTGCGCCGCGGCTTCCGTGCCATCAAGCCGCGCGTCGGCGCCGCCCCGCGCAAGGACGGTGCTGCGATGCGCGCCATGCGTCGCCAGGTCGGTGAGAATGTCGCGCTGATGGTGGACATCAACCAGGGTTACACGGTCGGTGCGGCGATCGAATCCGCGCGCCACATGGAAGACGCCGACCTGCTGTGGATCGAGGAGCCTTTGCAGCCCGAGGATATCGGTGGTTACCAGGCTGTCGCCCAGGCGGCGCGTTGCGCCATGGCGGGCGGGGAGGCGCTCGGCAGCCTGGCGGCCTTCCGCGATTTCCTCACCGCGCGCACCTTCTCGGTGTTGCAGCCGGACCTGACCGTCTGCGGCGGCTTCACGGGGATGCGGCGTGTCGCGGCGTTGGCGGATGCCTTCGACGTGCCGGTCATGCCGCATGTCTTCGGCACGCTGGTGAACGCGCATGCCGCGATGCAGATGGGCGCGCTGCTGGCGGCGCGGCGTGGCGGCGGGCCGCTGCCCTATCCCTTCATCGAGATCGACGTCACGCCGAACCCGCTGCTGAACCTGCTCGGCCCGATGGAACCCGATGCGGACGGCTGCATCGCCGTGCCGGACCGGCCGGGCCTGGGGTTCGAACTCGACCCGGCGCGGCTTGAACCCTGGATGACGGATCACTGGCGGCTCGGCGCGGCGTAGCGCCGGGAAGGGGAGAAACATGGCCAACATCACTGGAACGACGCGCCGCCGCGGCCTGCTTGCGGGTGGGCTGCTGCTTGCCGCGACCCGTCTTGCCCGCGCGCAGGCCTGGCCGGCGCGCCCGGTGCGGCTGATCGTGCCCTATCCGCCGGGGGGCGCGAGCGACATCACCGCGCGGCTGCTGGCGCAGGAACTGACGAACGCGCTCGGCCAGTCCTTCGTGGTCGAGAATCGCGGCGGGGCGGCGAGCGTCACCGGCACTCAGGCGATCGCGACGGCGCCGGCGGATGGCACCGCGTTCGGCGTGGTGGACACCGCCTTCCTGGTCAATCCGGGGTTGCTGGGCGCACGGCTGCCCTATGATACGCGCCGCGACTTCACACCGGTCTCACTGCTGGTGCGCGCTTCGCTCGCCTTGGTCGTGCCGGCGTCCGCACCATGGCAGTCCGTGGCGCAACTGGTCGCGGAAGCGCGCGCCAAGCCCGGGGAGGTGACCTTCGGTTCCGCCGGCAATGGCACGGCGGTCCACATGGCGGGCGAGCAGTTCCGCCAGGCGGCGGGTTTCACCTGGCTGCACGTGCCTTATCGCGGCGGCGGACCGATGATCACCGATCTGCTGGCGGGACGCGTGCTGACCGCCTTCGGAACCGTGCCGGCCATCGCCGAGCATGTCCGCGCCGGACGGTTGCGCGCCCTGGCGGTGACGGGATCGACGCGGTCCGCGTTGCTGCCGGATGTGCCGACCATGGCCGAGGCCGGTTTCCCGCAGGTGGATGCCGCGCTGATCAATGCGCTGGTCGGTCCGGCGGGCCTGCAGGAGGGCGTGACCGCGCGCCTGGCCGAGGCATCGCGTGCCGCGCTGGGGGGAATGGCGGTGCGGGCGCGTCTCGCGGAACTCGGCTTCGACCCGGTGGCCGGCACACCGCGGGAGTTGCGGGCCCTCGTCGAGGCGGACATTCCGCGATGGGAGCGGATCGTGCGGGAGGGCGGGATCACGCCGGATTAGGCGCCCATCTCGATCGAGACCGCCCTACCCACCCGCGCCCCAGCCCAACTCCCCAAAGAAGGGAGGGGGATTCGGGGGAGGTTCCCCTCCCCCGCCCTTCCTTTCTTGCAACCCAGCTGCCACTTGCCCCCTGTGCCGCACCGCACTATGGAGGGCCGCCAAGGTTCGGATCGTTGAAAGGTCCCCCATGGCTCCCGACAGCACGCATGACGCCCCCCGCCGCGGCCCTCGCATGATCGAGGAGGCTTACGCCTTCGACGACGTGTTGCTGGTGCCCTCCTATTCCACCGTGCTGCCCTCCCAGACCGACACGCGCACGCGCATGACGCGGGAGATCACGCTGAACATCCCGCTGGTCTCCGCGGCGATGGACACGGTCACCGAGGGCAACATGGCGATCGCCATGGCCCAGGCCGGTGGCATCGGCGTCATCCACAAGAACCTGACGCCCGAGGAACAGGCCGCGCAGGTCCGCCAGGTGAAGAAGTTCGAATCGGGCATGGTGGTGAACCCGCTGACCGTGCATCCCGACCAGACGCTGGCCGAGGTGCGCGCCCTGCAGGACCGCTACCGCATCAGCGGCATTCCCGTGGTGGAACGCGGCTCGGGCCGTCTCGTGGGCATCGTCACCAACCGCGATGTCCGCTTCGCCACCGATCCGAACCTGCGCGTCTATGAACTGATGACGCGGGAGAACCTGGTCACCACCAGCCCGGATGTGCGCCCGGACGAGGCGCGCGCCCTGCTGCACAAGCACCGCATCGAGAAGCTGCTGGCGGTTGATGACGCCTATCGCTGCGTCGGCCTCGTCACGGTGAAGGACATGGACAAGGCGCAGGCCAACCCCAACGCGTCGAAGGATGCGATGGGTCGGCTGCGCGTCGGTGCGGCGACCGGCGTCGGTGAGGACGGCTTCCGCCGGGCCGAGCTGCTGATCGCCGCCGAGGTCGATGTCGTGGTGGTGGACACCGCCCATGGCCATTCTGGCGGCGTGATGGAAGCGGTGGAGCGCATCAAGCGCCTGTCCAATTCCGTGCAGGTGGTCGCCGGCAACATCGCAACACCCGAAGGCGCGCTCGCGCTGATCGAGGCAGGTGCCGATGCGGTGAAGGTCGGCATCGGGCCGGGTTCGATCTGCACGACGCGCATCGTCGCCGGCGTCGGCGTGCCGCAGCTGACCGCGGTGATGGAAAGTGCCGCGGCGGCGCGGGAGAAGGGCGTGCCGGTCATCGCCGATGGCGGCATCCGCACCTCCGGCGACCTCGCCAAGGCGATCGCCGCCGGGGCTGACTGCGCCATGATGGGCAGCGTCTTCGCCGGCACGGATGAGGCGCCGGGCGAGGTGTTCCTCTACCAGGGCCGTTCCTACAAATCGTATCGCGGCATGGGCAGCCTGGGCGCGATGGCGCGCGGGTCGGCCGATCGCTACTTCCAGGCCGAGGTGCAGGACACGCTCAAGCTGGTGCCCGAAGGCATCGAGGGGCGCGTGGGCTACAAGGGCCCGGTGGGCACGGTGGTGCACCAGATGGTCGGCGGCCTGCGTGCGGCGATGGGCTACACCGGCTGCGCGACGGTGCCGGACCTGCAAACCAATGCGCGGTTCCGCCGCATCACCGGCGCCGGCCTGCGGGAGAGCCACGTTCACGACGTCGCGATCACGCGCGAGGCGCCGAACTACCGCGCTGAGGGATAAGGCAGATCCCGAGCAGGCGGACCGCCTGATCGGGTGAAGCGAACAGCAGCGATTCCAGCAGGCGATACTTGGCGCGGCGCGGCCGTCTCGGCCATGCTCGCGGCCGGGGCAGATCCCGTCCGGGCGACGCATGGCCCGGATGGGCGAAGATGCCCGTATCGACAGGGCGTGGGAGCGGCACCCCGGCGCAGTGGCGCAGGGTCGGCGCCCGGCGTCAGGAGCCTGTGCCATGCCTGCGCCCGAAGCGATCGTCTTCGACGCCTATGGGACCCTTCTCGACGTGAATGCGGCGATGGCGCGGGAGGCCGCCCGGCTCGGCCCGCGGTGGGAGGCGCTGTCGGCCGAATGGCGTGCGAAGCAGTTGGAATACACCTGGGTCCGCAGCCTGACCGGGGCCGCGCATTACGAGAATTTCTGGCTCTGCACCCGCGATGCGCTGCACTTCGTCTTCGCCAGCAACGGCATCGCCGATGCAGCGCTGGAGACGGCGCTGATGGCGGCCTACCACACCCTGCCGCCCTATCCCGAGGTGGCGGAGGTGTTGGCGGCGATCCGCGCGAAGGGGGTTGCGGTCGCCATATTGTCGAACGGAACGCCCGGCATGTTGGCCGATGCGATTGAGGCGGCGGGACTCGCGCCGCTGGTGGATGAGGTATTGAGCGTGGAATCTGTTGGGATCTTCAAGCCCGACCCCCGGGTGTACCGGCTGGCGACGCGGCAGTTCGGCTGTTCGGCGGACCGATTGGTCTTCGTGTCCGGCAATGCCTGGGATGCGCAGGCGGCGCATGCGGGCGGCATGCAGGTGGTGCGGGTGAATCGCGCCGGGGCACCGGACGAATACGGCCTGGCGGAAGCCGGCGTGCCGGTGTTGCGGGACCTTTCCGGCCTGGCCGACCTGCTGCCGTGACACCATCCGCACGGACTGCCGCCGCGATCGACCTGATCGCGGTGCTCGAGGAACAGTGCTTCGCGCCCGAGGCGCGCCGCCGCCCCGCCGATGCGGTGGCGAGCGACTTCTTCCGCGCTCGCCGCTTCATCGGCGGCGGCGACCGGCGGGAAGTGTCGGAACGCGCCTGGGGCGTGGTGCGGCAGAAGCTGCGCCTGGAATGGCATCTCGGGCGGCTCGGCGTGACGCCGACGCCGCGGCTGCTGTTGCTGGCGCAGATGCTGCTCGGCCGCGGCGGCGACCACGGCCGGGGCCGACAGGCTGCGGAGGCCGCCTTCGATGATTCGCATTACGGGCCGGCGGCGCTCGATGCCGCCGAACGGCGCGTGGCAGCCGCGCTGGACGGCAGGCCGCTGATCGACCCGGCCATGCCCGAGGGGCCGCGGCTGAACCTGCCGGATTGGGTGCTGCCGGCCTTCGCCGCGCGCTTCGGCCCCGCACTCGAGCGGGAAGCCGCGGCGCTGGAGGCGGAAGCGCCGCTCGACCTGCGCGCCAACCTGCTGCGGACGGACCGCGACGCCGCAGCCACGCTGCTGGCCGGGGAGGGGCTGGCAGTGGTGCCGACACCCTTCTCCCCCTGGGGCCTGCGGCTGCCCTCGCGCCGCCCGGTCACCGGCACCCGGGCCTTTCGCGACGGGCTGGTCGAGGTGCAGGACGAGGGCAGCCAGTTGATCGCCCTGCTGGCCGATGCGCGGCCCGGGATGCGCGTGGCGGATTACTGCGCGGGGGCGGCGGGCAAGACGCTCGCCATGGCGGCGACCATGGGCAATCGCGGCCGGATTACTGCCTGCGACACCTCCGCCGCGCGGCTGGAAGGCGCGGCGCGGCGGCTGAAGCGCGCCGGGGTGGACAATGCGGAGCGGCATTTGCTCGCACCTGGGGATCGCTGGGCGAAGCGGCGTGCCGGGTCCTTCGACCGCGTGCTGGTCGATGCGCCATGCACCGGCACCGGCACCTGGCGGCGCAATCCCGATGCGCGGCTGCGCACGCGGCCGGAGGACCTCGCCGAGCTTGTTGCGGTGCAGCACCAGATTCTCGACAAGGCCTCGGAACTGGTGCGCCCGGGCGGGCGGCTGGTCTACGCTACCTGTTCCCTCCTGCCGCAGGAGAACGAGGAGCAGATGGACCGCTTCCTGGCGCGTGCCCCTGGCTTTGTTCCGGTTCCGCTGGAGCGGCTCTGGGCGTCGCTGCGTCCGGGCGTGGACCCGCCCTGCGCCGGCCCCTGGCTGAGCCTGTCGCCGGGCGGGCAGGGGACCGACGGCTTCTTCTGCGCGGTGCTGGAGCGCGGCGCGTGATCAGCATCCGCCGCGCCCGGCCCTCCGACGCGCAGGCGATCGGGGAAATCCACGCGGCGGTGTGGCGTTCGACCTATGCCGGCATCCTGCCCGATGCCTATCTGGCCGGGCTGTCGGCGCAACGCCTGGCGGGATTCTACCAGCGCGCGGTGCTGGATCGGCGCGAAGGCCATGCGGTCTTCGTCGCGGTGGCCGGCGGGCTGGAGGCGCCGGACGGGGCGACGGTGGTGGGCTTCGCCTCCGGCGGGCGGGCGCGGCGGCCGGGCATCGCGGAAGGGGAGGTGGAGACGCTCTACCTCCTGGAGGATTGGCGGGAACGCGGGGCCGGGCGGCGACTGATGCGCGCCATGGGGGCGCATCTGCGCGCCGTGGGCTGCCGGTCGGCCATGTTGTGGGTGCTGGCCGACAATCCGACGCGCTGGTTCTACCGCCACCTCGGCGGGCGCGAGGTGGCGCACGAGGACATCCGCGTCGGCGGCCAGACGGTGGAACAGGCCGCCTTCGTCTGGGATCCGATCGAGGCCTTGCTGGCCGCGACGGCGCCGGTGCAGGAGCGGTAGGGCACTCGCTGCCTCCTGGCGGTACGGGGCCTCCTGCGCGACTCGTCTTGCCCGAAGCGCCCGCCTGTGCTTCACGCCGCCATGGCCGACCCCACCGCTTCCGCCCCCGCCCGGCACGACCATGTGCTGATCCTCGACTTCGGCAGCCAGGTGACGCAGCTGATCGCGCGCCGCCTGCGCGAGAGCGGGGTCTATTGCGAGATCTGGCCGTTCAGCCACGCCCCTGAGGACCGCATCCGCGCCTTCGCGCCGCGCGGCATCATCCTGTCCGGCGGCCCGGCTTCGGTGAACGAGGGCGAGAGCCCCAAGGCGCCGGCGCATGTCTTCACCTATGGCGTGCCGGTGATGGGCATCTGCTACGGGCAGCAGACCATGGCCGCGCAGCTGGGCGGCGTGGTGGAAGGGTCCGACCATCGCGAATTCGGCCGCGCCTTCGTGGACGTGACCGGCGAATGCGCCATCACCCAGGGCGTTTGGGCGCCGGGTGCGCGCGAGCAGGTGTGGATGTCCCATGGCGACCGCATCACCGCGCTGCCGCCGGGCTTCCGGTCGGTCGCGTCCAGCGAGGGCGCGCCCTTCTCCGTCATCGCCGATGACGAGCGCCGCTTCTACGGCACGATGTTCCACCCGGAGGTGGTGCACACGCCGCATGGCGCGGCACTGCTGAAGAACTTCACCCATGGCATCTGCGGCTGCGCCGGCGACTGGACCATGGGGGCCTATCGCGCCGAGACCATCGCGAAGATCCGCGCGCAGGTCGGCACCGGGCGCGTGGTATGCGGGCTGTCGGGCGGCGTCGATTCCTCGGTCGCCGCGGTGCTGATCCATGAGGCGATCGGCGACCAGCTGACCTGCATCTATGTCGATCACGGGCTGATGCGCGCGAATGAAAGCGCGCAGGTGGTGAAGACCTTCCGCGACCGCTTCAACATCCGCCTGATCCATCGCGACGCGTCGGAGCTGTTCCTCGGCCAGCTGTCCGGCGTCACCGACCCGGAGGTGAAGCGCAAGACCATCGGACGCCTGTTCATCGAGGTGTTCGAGGAGGAGCAGAACAAGCTCGGTGGGGCGGATTTCCTCGCCCAGGGCACGCTATATCCGGACGTGATCGAAAGCGTGTCGGCGACCGGCGGGCCGTCGGTGACCATCAAGTCGCACCATAATGTCGGCGGGCTGCCCGAGGGGATGCGCATGCGCCTCGTCGAGCCGCTGCGCGAGTTGTTCAAGGATGAGGTGCGCGAACTCGGCCGCGAGCTGTCCATCCCCGAGGAGATCGTCGGCCGCCATCCCTTCCCGGGGCCGGGCCTCGCCATCCGCATTCCCGGCGAGGTGACGCGGGACAAGGCTGACCTGCTGCGCAAGGTGGATACCGTCTTCCTCGAGGAGATCCGCGCCGCCGGGCTGTATGACGCGATCTGGCAGGCCTTCGCGGTGCTGCTGCCGGTGCGCACCGTGGGCGTGATGGGCGATGGCCGCACCTACGACCAGGCCTGCGCGCTGCGCGCGGTGACCAGCACGGACGGCATGACGGCGGATGTCTATCCCTTCGACATGGCCTTCCTGTCGCGGGTGTCGAACCGCATCGTGAACGAGGTGCGGGGGATCAACCGGGTGACCTACGACATTACGTCGAAGCCGCCCGGGACGATCGAGTGGGAGTGAGGAGGCAGGCGGCGGCGATCGCCGCCGCTTTGGCCGGACCGGACGCCCGCTGCGCCGCTGCTACGCCGCGGTCCTGAAGCCCTCGATCTGCGCCTGCATCGCCCGCTGGAAGGCCGGCCGCGCCGCGCAGCGCCGCCTGTAGGCATCGAGGCCGGGATAGCTGCCGAGCAGGTCGGTGTGATCGAGGATGCGCAGGACGTCGACCATCATCAGGTCGCCGACGGTGAAGCGTCCTTCGAGATAGTCCTTCGCGCCGAGGGCAGTCTCCAGCTGTCCCAGGCGATCGCGCACCAGCTTCTCGACCATCGGGCGCGCCTCCTTTGTCCAGGCTTCCTTCGCATGGAAGAAGTCCATGCTCGCAAGCTGCTGGATCCAGGTCTCCACGGAGTTGAGCGCCGCGAACACCCAAGCGGTGGCGCGCTCCCGCCCGATGCGGTCGCGCGGCATCAGCGTCTCGCTCTTCTCCGCGATGTAGAGAGCGATGGCGCCGCTTTCGAACAGGACGAGGCCGTCCTCCTCGATCGCGGGCGCCTGGCCGAAGGGCTGTCGCGCCAGATGTTCGGGCGACCGCTGTTCGGGCCCGAGCGTCAGGGTGCGAACCTCGTAGGGCAGGCCGGCCTCCTCCAGCGCCCAGCGCACGCGGAACGCGCGCATGAGAGGCGCCGCGAAATCCGGAACCCAGGCGTAGGTCGTGAGCGTGATCATGTGCGCACTCCGTTCTGCTCGGCCACGGCGATGTTCTCGACGTAGATCTGTTGCTTGTTGAAGAGCGAATTCCAGCCGCCGACATGGCTGTCGCGGATCGCGGCGGTCGGGAATGGCGCCTGGTGAAACGTCTGGACTGTCCTTCCATCCGTCTCGGCCAGGGTGACGGTCACGAGCGTTTCGTCATGGAGACCGGAATCCTCGCGCCACTGGAAGGTGAAGACGATGCGCCTGTTCTTCTCCACCTCGCGGATCACGCCGCCGAACCTCGAAACGCCGTATTGCCGCGACGCCATGGCACCTCGCCACGGCCGGCCAGGGGTCAGTTCCCAATCGAGTTCGATCGCGGTGAAGGTCTCGGGGCCCCACCACCTCAGCATGTGATCGCGGCTTTCCCAGAGGCGGAACACCAGCGCGGCCGGCGCGTCGAATGCGCGCTCGATCAGGAGTTCGTCCTCGCGAAGGGCGCTCATTGCTTCCTCCCACCTTTTGGCGCCTCGGTCAGCTCGGTCAGAAGCGCTTCCATCCGGTCGAAACTGCCCGACCAGAAGCGGCGATACTTCTCCAGCCAGCCATCGACATGCTGCAGCGGCCCGGGTTCCAGCCGGCACGGTCGCCACTGCGCATGGCGCCCCCGCGTGATCAGCCCCGCGCCTTCCAGCACCTTGAGATGCCGTGAGATCGAGGGCAGCGAGATGTCGAATGGTTCGGCCAGCTCGTTCACCGTTGCCTCGCCCTGGCTCAACCGGGCGAGGATCGCCCGGCGGGTGGGATCGGCCAACGCGGCCAGTGTCACGCTGAGAGGGTCGGTCATCTGGCGTATTTAGCTCATTTGCTAATTAGCATAATGGCTAAATAATAAACCCAATGCCGCGGGTCAAGGGCAACCGATGCCATGCGCGCCCAGTCGCGCCGCGGCGCCGGTTGCGCCGTCCCCGGGGCACGCCCATCGTGGCGCTTGGGAACGGTGACGGGCCGGGGGGGGAACGCAGGATGGAATTGTGGGCACTCACCGCGACCGAGGCCGTCGCACGGCTGCGCCGGCGGGAGGTTTCGCCGCTCGACATGGTCGAGGCCGCCGCCGCGCGCATCGAAGCCGTCGAGCCGCGGGTCAATGCCCTGCCGATCCGCTTCCTCGACGTCGCGCGCGACGAGGCGCGGGGCTTCCGGGCTGAGGCGAAGGACCATCCCGGCTGGCTCGCCGGCCTGCCCATCGCGGTGAAGGACTACAACGACGTCGGCGGGCAACTGACCACGCTGGGCTCGCCGATCTACGCCGACCACATCGCGGCGCAGGATGACCGCACCGTCGCGACGCTGCGCGGCAACGGCGCCATTCCGCTCGCCAAGTCGAACGTGCCGGAATTCGCCGGCAGCCACACCTTCAACCCGGTCTGGGGCGTGACGCGCAACCCGTGGAACCTCGGCTTCACGGCCGGTGGTTCCTCGGGCGGCGCGGCGGCCGCGCTGGCGGCGCACGAGGTATGGCTCGCCAACGGCTCCTGCCTCGGCGGGTCGCTGCGCATCCCCGCAAGCTTCTGCGGCGTGGTCGGGTTGCGCCCGAGCGCCGGCGTGGTGCCGCGCGGCGATGGGCTGCCCGCCTTCGACAGCCTGTGGGTGGACGGGCCGATGGCGCGCACCGTGCCGGACCTCGCGCTGATGTTGGATGCGATGGTGGGCCTGACGCCGCACGATCCGCTGTCACGCCCGGTGCCGGAAGGCGGCTACCAGGCAGCGATGGCACGCGGCCGCCCTCCGCGCCGCATCGGCTTCAGCGCCGATCTCGGGCTGCGACGGATCGACCCGGCGGTGGCGTCGATCTGCGAGGCCGCGGCATCCCGCTTCACCGCCATGGGCACCGCGGTGGAGGCTGCCGCCCCGGATTTCTCCGGTGCCATCGACTGCTTCCAGGTGCTGCGCGCGCTGCTGTTCGCCGATGTCCGTGGCGCCCTGCTGCCGGCGGAGCGCCATCGCATCAACCCCGACATCGTCTGGAACATCGAGAAGGGGCTGACGCTGACGGCGGATGAGATCATCACGGCCATGCGCGTCCGCGCCGCGCTATTCCACCGCGTCGCGCGTTTCTTCGACAACCACGACCTGCTGGTCTGCCCCACCGTCGCCGTGCCGCCCTTCCCGGTGGAGCAACGCTTCCCGACCGAGATCGCCGGCGAGAAGCTAACGACCTATATCGACTGGATGTTCCTGACCTTCGCCATCACGCTGACGGGCTGCCCGGCGATCTCCGTGCCGTGCGGGGTGACGCAGGATGGTCTGCCGGTCGGGCTGCAACTGGTGGGGCGCCCGCATGGCGATGCGGATCTGCTCGGCCATGCGCGGCTGATCGAGGAAGCGCTGGGCTTCCACCAGAAGGTGATGGATGCCTGACGTGCTGAAGGCGGCACTCTGCCGCCACATCGACGAACGGCGCGACGACGTCATCGCCCTGCTGCGCGACTTCCTGCGTATCCGCTCGGTCAACCCGCCGGGCGACATGCGGGAGGCGGCGGATTTCGTGCGCGGCATCCTCGACCGCTTCGGCCTGCCGCATCGCACCGTCGCGGCGCGGGAGGACATGCCCAACATCATCGGCCGCTGGGATGCGGCGCGGCCCGGGCGGCATCTGGTCCTCAACGGCCACATGGATGTGTTTCCCGTCTCGGACGAGCGGCTGTGGGCCGCTGGGATCGAGGATGGCTGCATCGTCGCGCGCGGCGCCTCCGACATGAAGACCGGCACGCTCGCCTCCATCCTGACCTGGTGCCTGCTGCATCCCTATCGCGACCGGCTGTGTGGCGCGCTGACGCTGACCGTGGTGTCGGACGAGCAATCCGGCGGTCGCTACGGCACCAAATACCTGTTCGACGAGCATGCCGAGGCGATCACCGGCGATTGCTGCCTGAACGGGGAACCGAGCGGCCTTGGCAATCTTCGCTTCATGGAGAAGGGGACGCTGCGCTTCTCGCTCTCCGCCGCCGGGCCCGGCGGGCATGGCGGGTATCCGCATCGCGCGAACAACCCGATCCAGCAGGTCGTCGGCGCGACGCAGGCCCTCTACGACCGATACCACCGTAGGCTGGCCGAGATGCCGGAAGACTTCGCTGCCGTGCTGCGGTCCCCCGAAAGCGTCGCGGCGGCGGACGCGATCCTGGGGCAGGGCGCGGCGGACAACGCGCTGCGGATCACCGTCAATGCCGGCATCATCGAAGGCGGGCGCAAGGCGACGCAGATCCCGACCGCCTGCACCGTCCATGTGGACATGCGTTTCCCCGTCGGTCCCGACCGCGACCGCGTGCGGGGCGAGTTGCCCGCGCTGGCCGGCGAATTCGGCTGCACGCTGACGATCAACGAGGATCACAGCTACCCCGCCAGCAGCACCGATCCCTTCGGCGAGATGGCGGAAATCCTGCGGGCCAACACCCGCGCGCTGCTGGGCCTCGACGCGCCACCGGTGTGCAGCCTGGGTGGCACCGATACGCGCTACTGGCGTTGGCGTGGCATTCCCGCGGTGATCTGCGGGCCCTCGCCGCTCAGCATGGGGACGGACAACGAACACGTCACCATCGATGAAGCGATCGCGGTGCTGAAGCTGCAGGTGATGTGCGCGATCGACTATCTCTCGGTGCCCGGCTGAGATGTCGAAGGCGACGCGCGCGACCACTGCGCTGGCGAAGGCGGGTGCGACCTTCACCGTCCACAGTTACGACTACGATCCCGATGCGGACAGCATCGGATTGCAGGCGGCCGAGGCGCTGGGCGAATCCCCCGCGCGCGTGCTCAAGACGCTGATGGCGCTGGTCGATGGCAAGCCGGCCTGCGTCATCGTCCCCTCGGATCATGAGGTGTCGATGAAGCGCCTGGCCGCGGCGTTCGGCGGCAAGTCGGCGCAGATGATGAAGCCGGCCGAGGCCGAGCGCGTCACCGGCTACAAGGTCGGCGGCATCAGCCCCTTCGGCCAGGCGCGGCCGGTGCGCACTGCGATCGAGGAACAGGCGCTCGCGCATGATCTGGTGTTCATGAATGGCGGACAGCGCGGGTTGCAGGTGCGGTTGAACCCGCGCGATGCCGTGGCGCTGCTGAAGGCGGTGGTGGCGCCGGTGGTGGCATAAGCGCCGCTCGCCGCGATCGTCGTCAGCGTCGGTCTCATGCCGGTACGACAGGCCTTAGTTGCGACGCGTCGTGACGCTTCAGCTCCTGATCGACGATGGTCCGCGAGCCTCACGAGCCTTGCATGAAGTTCTTGATTTGTTCTAATCTGCGGCGCAGGGGGATGTACAAGTGCAGGGTCACGCACATGCAAGGCGTCCTCGATCTTCCCGGACTGACGAAGAAGCATTCCTGGCCGCTCTACTTCGGCATCCGGCCGGATGCCGAAACGGCAGAGCGGATG
Organism: Roseomonas sp. SRI_022; assembly: GCF_057586215.1. Lineage (NCBI taxonomy): Bacteria > Pseudomonadati > Pseudomonadota > Alphaproteobacteria > Acetobacterales > Roseomonadaceae > Roseomonas > Roseomonas sp. SRI_022. Next base: position 84,148 of record NZ_JBYCZL010000004.1, on the reverse strand, counting down.
CTGCGGGTGCAGGGCAGCATCCTGTCGGGCCTTGCTGGCCCGTGGAGCCCAACCGGGAGGGAGCGCCTCCATCTTTCTCTGCTTCTCGTCGAGATCGCGCTGCGCGTCCGCCCCGCGGCCCGGTATGGGGCCATCATGGCCGCGCGGCGCGTTACCATGCCACCCTTTGAAGTTTGTTGTCGCGAAGCGGTCAGTTTCGCGCCGCTGCACCGCGATGGCGACAGCCCGCTGGTGCTGAGGGCCGAAAGTCCCGCCATCGCGGAACTGCATCGGCAGCTCCGCCTGGCGATGGCGCGACCAGGGTGCACGATACCGATGGAGATCGCACCACACGTCACATTGGCGCGCGGGGCGCAGCGACTGCCCTCTCGCGCCATCGAGCCCATCCGCTTCACCGTGCGCGACTTCGCGCTGGTCTGGAGCGCCGAGGAGTATCAGGTGGTCGAGGTCTTCCCGCTGGGAGGATGACGCTTGGCTCAATCCCGCCCCGGATCCCCGAGCGGAAAGAAGTGCCGGTATGGCCGCGCCTCCTCCAGCACGCGCGCATAGGACGGCCGCGCCAGCAGCCGCGCGCGATAGGCGCGCAAACCTGGGCATGTCTCGGGGATCGGCTCCGACCAGTCGGCGTAGAGCAATCCCGGCGCGGCGGCGCAGTCCGCCAAAGTGAACGCATCGCCCGCCGCCCAGCGCCGGCCGGCCAGGTGCCGCTCCAGCCAGGCATAGGCGGTCTGCAGCGTCGCGCGTGCGTGTTCGACGCCGACCGGATCGCGCCCACCGTCCGGGCGCAGCGGATCGGTCGCCACCTTCTGCATCGGCACCAGCACGTAGTTGTCGAAGACGCGGTCGAGCAGCCGCACTTCCGCCGCCGCATCCGCATCGGCAGGAATGAAGCGCACCGGGCCGGGGTGATGGCGGTCGAGATGTTCGATGACGATGCTGGATTCCACGACCGTCGCATCGCCATCCACCAGCACCGGGAATTTGCGGAAGGGCCAAAGCGCGATCAACGCCTCGCGATCCTGCGCCTTGCCAAGATCGATGTGGCGGTAGGCGAAGGGCGTCGCGTTCTCGTACAGCGCGACCAGCGCCTTCTGACAGAAGGCGGCAAAGGGGTGGGCGTAGAGCGTGAGGGCCATCGCTGTCAGCCTCCCTTGGCGCGGCGGTAGCGCAGGATCACCGAACCGACGTCGAGGCGCTGGCATTCCACCAGCATCATGGCGGCTTCCGGTCGGCCTTCGCGGAACAGCCGTTTGCCGTCGCCGAAGAATTGCGGCGTCAGCATCAGCCAGAACTCGTCCACGAGGTCCGCGGAGAACAGCGCCTGCGCCAGCCCCGCCCCGCTGAAGGCGAAGATGTCGCCGCCGGTCACCTCGCGCTTCAGCCGTGCCACCTCGGCCGCGAGGTCGGGGCCGGCAATGCGGCCGTTCCAGCCCGGATCGCCCGTCAGCGTGCGCGAGAGCACCGTCTTGGGCAGCGCGTTCATCGTCCCGGCATAGGGGATCGAAGCGGCGACGGAATTCGGGTCTGTGTCCGCCGGGCTCCAGAAGCCCTTATTGAATTGGAAGTTCACCCGTCCATAGAGCAGGTGCTTCGCGCGGGAGAGCGCGCGGTTGGACCATTCGCGCCCGACTTCCTCCGACCAGGGCGGGGGCGCGAAGACGCCGCCGGGCTTTTCGATATAGCCGTCCAGGCTGGTGAAGACGGTGAAGACCAGTTCGGCCATGCGTGCGTTCTCCTCCGTTGTGGGCGCGATGGCGCGCGATATTGGCGTAGGCTCGGGCGGCGAATCACCGGAGGCCCCCACCGTGCCAGCGCCGATCACCATCCATGGCATCAAGAACTGCGACACAATGAAGAAGGCGCGCGCCTGGCTTGAGAGCCACGGCATTGCGCACGACTTCCACGACTACAAGATGAAGGGCATCGACGGTGCGACGCTGAAGGCCTGGGCCGGGAAGGTGGGGTGGGAGAAGCTGCTGAACCGCTCCGGCACCACCTTCCGCAAGCTGCCCGACGCCCAGAAGGAGGGCCTGACCGAAACCGGCGCGCTGGCGCTGATGGAAGCGCAGCCCTCGATGATCAAGCGACCCGTGCTGGCACTCGGCGACCGGCTGATCGTCGGCTTCGACGCGGCGGACTATGCCGCCGCGCTTGGGCAGGTGCCACGCGACTGACCGGCGGCTACAGGGTGCGGGCAAGCGCGGCCAACTGGTCCGCCGCCTTGCCCCAACCGTCGTGGAAGCCCATCGCCTCATGCTTGGCGCGGGCCTCCGCATCGGCATGCAGGACAAGGCCGCGATACCGCGTCCCGCCAAGGATCGGGTCGAAGGTGATGATCCCCGTCATGAAGCCGCCGCCCGAGGGGCGATAGCCGCCCGTCAGCGCGTCGGTCCAGACCAGCCGCCGGTCCGGCACCACCTCGAGGTAGCAGCCGGCATTGGGCATCTCCTCCCCGTTCGGCCCGCGGATGACGCCGCGGAAATGCCCACCCGGCCGCAGGTCGAGGTCGATGTCGGTCATCTTCCATGGCACCGGGCAGAACCACTGTTCCATTAGCTTCGGCTGGGTCCAGCAGGCCCAGAGGTTGGCCGGTGCGACATCGATCTCGCGTTCGATCACCAGGTCGAGCGTCTGGTCCATCTCACGCCTTCTCCTCGAACACGCCGACCATCCACAGCACGCCGAAGCGGTCCTGCACCATGCCGAAGGCGGGGCTGAAGAAGGTGGAGGAGATCGGCATGCGCACCTCCCCGCCATCCAACAGCCCGGCGAAGAAGCGGTTGGCCTCCGCCGCGTCGCGCGCCGGCAGGGAGACGCCGAAGCCGGCGAACTTCGCCGCCCCCGCGCAATGCCCGTCCGACACCATCAGCGAGGCGCCGCCGATGCGCAGCTCGGCATGCATGATCTTCTTCTCGGAACCCGGCGGCAGCATGCCGGGCGGCGGTGCTTCGGGGCTGTCGCTGTTGCGCATCAGCATGACAGCCTCGGCGCCGAGTGCCTTGCCGTAGAAGGTGATCGCCTCCTCGGCGCGGCCTTCGTAGAACAGATAGGGAGTGATGGGCATGCTGCGCCTCCTTCTCAGACGTTCACCAGGACCTTGAAGCCGCCATAGATCATGCGCTTGCCGTCGAAGGGCATGTTGCCGGCATCCATCTTCATGCGCGGGTCGGCCATGACTTTCTTCCAGCCTTCGTCGCGCGCTTCCTTCGATGGCCAGGTCATCCAGGAGAAGACGACGGTCTCGTCCGCCTCCTGCTTCACGGCCATGCGGAAGGAGGTGAGGGTGCCTTCGGGCACATCGTCGCCCCAGCATTCGACCATGGAGGTCATGCCGTGCTCCTTCAGCAGCACGGCGGATTTCTCCGCGTGCTGGCGATACTCCTCCTTCTTCGCGTTCGACACGGCGAGCAAGAAGCCATCGACATACATTGGATTGTGTCCTTCCCGGTCAGGATGCGTTGAACGCCGCTTCGAGCCCGGCGGCGTCGATCTTCACCATCTGCATCAGCGCGGCGATAACGCGCCCGCGCTGTGCTTCGTTGCCGGCCTTCATCAGCCGGGGCAGTGCTTCCGGCACCAATTGCCAGGCGACGCCGTAGCGGTCCTTCAACCAACCGCAGGCCTGCGCCTGGCCGCCCTCGACAAGCGCATCCCATATAAGGTCGAGCTCGGCCTGGTCGGCGCACAATGCGGAGAGCGAGACCGCATTGGTGAAGGCCTCGCCGGGGCTGCCGTTCATCGCCAGCATCTTCGTGCCGTTCAGGTTGAATTCCACCAGCAGCACGCCGCCGCCAGGCCCCGGGCCGCCGGCGGGAATGCGGACGATCTCGCCGAGCACAGCACCTGGAATGGTGGCGCAGTAGAAGCGCGCGGCTTCCTCGGCCTGGCTGGTGAACCAGAGACTGGTGGCGATCTGCGTCATGCGTCGTTTCCTTCCCGGGCTTGTGAGGTGGCGAACAGCATTTCGACGTAGCGGCGCAGGTGCCGCAGGCTCTCGACGGCGCGATCCGGTCCGCCATCCGCCTTGGCGAGGACGAAGGCGCCCTGGATCACCGCCAGGATGTGGATGGTGAGCGCTTCGGCGGTGAAGTCCGTGAGCCCGCTTGCCTGCATGGCCGCCTCGATCTCCGCCTGAAGCGGCGCGCCATGGATGTGGATGCCCGCCTCGCAGGCCGCGCGGATCGCCGGATTGGTGGCGTAGGTCTCCTGCACCATCATGCCGAGCAGGCAGGTGAAGTGTGGGATCGCCCCGCGGAAGATCGCGATCCGGAAATCGATGTAGGCCAGCACGCGCGCGAGCGGGTCGGCGTGGTCACGCCAGCCGGACCGCGTGAACAGCGCTTCGAGCCAGGCGCTGAAATGTGCGGCGGCCGCGACGCCGAGATCCTCCTTGCTGCGGAAGTGGTGGAAGAAGGCGCCCTTGGTCACGCCGGCGGCGGCGCAGATCTCGTCAACCGTGGTGGCGGCGTAGCCGCGCGTACGCAGGATGGTCAGCGCCGCTTCCAGCAAGCGGTCCCTGGCATCGGCGCGGCGAGGCGGCTTCGTTTCCATGCCACGAAACATACCGACCAGTTGGTATGCTCCGCAAGCCACGAATCTGCCCGCTCGCTGGATTGTGCGGCGGACGCGCCATTCAGGCGCGAACCGTCAGCGCAGCAGCCCGCGCGCCACCACCATGCGTTGGATTTCCGACGTCCCGTCGAGGATGCGCAGCAGCCGCACGTCGCGGTACAGCCGCTCGACCGCGCTGCCGGCCATGTAGCCCTCGCCGCCATGGACCTGCAGCATGCGGTCGGCGACCCGGCCCAGCGCCTCGGTGGCGAACAGCTTCGCCGCGGCGGCATCGGCCGAGCGCAGCGTGCCGTCGTCCCGTGCGCGGGCGAGCTCCAGCGCCATGCAGCGCGCGGCCAGTGCCTCCGCCATGCTGTCGGCGAGAAGGGCGGCGACGGCCGGCTGCTCGGCGAGCGGCTTGCCGAATTGGCGGCGCTTCAGCGCGTGGCGGCGGCCTTCATCGATCAGCCGTTCCATCAGCCCCGCCGACAAGGCCGCGAGATGCAGCCGCACCTTGTCGAGCCCAGCGAGTGCGAGCTTCAGCCCTTCGCCTTCCGCGCCGACCAGTGCATCGGCCGGCACGACGACGTCGTGGAATACGACATCGGCCACCTGCGCGCCGCGCATGCCCATCTTGGCCTGGGCGGGCAGCACCTCGATGCCGGGCGTCGCCGGGTCGATGGCGAAGGCGGAGATCCCGCGCGCGCCTTCGCCTCCTGTGCGCGCCATGACCATCAGCATGCCGGCCTCGGGCGCATTGGTGACCCAACGCTTGCGGCCGCTGATGCGCCAGGTGCCGCCTTCGCGTCGCGCGGTGGTGGTCAATGAGGCGGCGTCGGATCCGGCCTCGGCTTCCGACAGGCAGAAGCAGGCGATGAGGTCGCCGCGCGCGAGGCCCGGCAGCCAGCGATCCCTCTGCGCATCGGTCCCGGCGCGGAGCAGGATCTGCGCCGCGCCGCCGCTGTTGAGCGCATAGACCGCCCGATAGGCCGGCGCGGTGCGGCCGAGCACGAGCATCAGCCCGGCCTCTTCCTCCATCGTCAGGCCGAGCCCGCCATGCGCCTCGGGGATGGAGATGCCGAACAGCCCATGTGCGCGCAGCGCCGCGCGCGCGGGTTCAGGCATGCGATCCTCGGCATCCATCGCGGCCTCGGCGGGGATCAGGATGTCCTCGACCAGGGTGCGCGCGGCGGCGAGGCGGGCCGATTGTGCGGCTACATCACGGATCATGGCTCAACCCACTCATGCGGACCGACAGGTTGCGTCGGGCGGGAGCACTCGAACACCCATGCTCGCTGCTGCGCAACGTGCACAGAGCCTGCCCGCGCGACGGTGCTTGACGATCGAAGCGATCAGATCGCCTTTGGCGCCTTGAAGCGACCTTCCTTCGACAGGTCCGCCGCGCGCCAGAAATACCAGGCGGCGGTGGTGCGATACGGCCCCCAGGCCTCGCCGATCTCGGCCAAGGCACGCGGCTTGGGCTGTTCATCGAGGCCCGCGGCGACGCGATAGCCCTCGCGTACGCCGAAATCATCCACCGGCAGGATGTCCGGCCGGCCGAGGGTGAAGATCAACAGCATCTCGACCGTCCAGCGCCCGACGCCGCGCAGCGGCACCAGGCGCTCGACCAGTTCGTCATCGCTCAGCTTTCGGGCGGCGGCGCGGGTCGGCACAACGCCGGCTGCCGCCTTCTCCGCAATGTGGCGGATGGCGAGCACCTTGTTGCCCGACAGGCCGCAGGCGCGCATCGCCTCCGGCGTCAGGGCCAGCACCGCCTCCGGCGAGGGAAACCCCGTGCAGGCGCAGCAGCCGAGGAAGCGGCCGAGGATCGCTTCCGCCGCGCGGCCATGCACTTGCTGGTGGGCGATGGCGCGCACCAGCGCCTCATAGGGCTGGCGCTTCGCGACGGTCAGCGTGCAGGGGCCGACCTGGCGGATCACCGTCTTCAGCATGGGGTCGCGCCGCAGGTGCTTCAGCGCCTCGGGCGTGCCGATGCTCACCGGAACACCATCTGCGGCAGGGTCAGGGTGATGGCGGGGATGTAGGTGATCACCATCAGGCAGGCGAAGACCACGGCGATGAAGACCGCGAGCGGCTTCATCATCCGGTCCACGCCGCAGCCGGCCACCTGCGCGGCGGCGAACAGGTTCACGCCGAAGGGCGGCGTGATCATGCCGAGCGCGAGGTTCACCACCATGACCGTGCCGAAATGCACCCCGTCAATGCCGAGCTTCTGCGCCGCATCGGCCAGGATCGGCGCCAGCACGATGATGGAGGCCGAGGTCTCCACGAACATGCCGACGACGAAAAGGAACAGATTCACCACCAGCAGGTAGGCTGCCGGTGTGTCGAAGGATGTTGTGAGCCATTCGGCGGCCACGTCCGGCACGCCCTGCCGGTTCAGCAGCCAGGAGAACAGCGCCGCGCAGGCGATGATGAACATGATGACCGCGCTGCTGATCACCGATTTGCGGAAGATCGGGAACAGGTCGCGCGGCCCGATTTCCCGGTGCAGGAACATGCCGATGATCAGCGCGTAGATCACCGCGACCACCGATGCCTCGGTCGGCGTGGTGATGCCGCCATAGATGCCGCCCAGCACAATGACCGGCATCACCAGCGCGAAGGCCGCCTGCCGCGTGGCGGCAAGGACGGGCAGGCGGCCGATGCCGTCCTCCTTTCCCCAGCCCTTGATGCGGCACCACACCAGCACGGTCACGATCAGCGCCCCGCCGATCAGGATGCCCGGGCCGAAGCCCGCGATGAACAGTTCCGGGATCGAGGTCTGGGTGGTGACGCCATACAGGATCATCGGGATCGAGGGCGGGATGATGACGCCGAGTTCCGCCGCCGTCGCCTGCAGCGCCGCCGCGAAGGCGACCGGATAGCCGGCGCGCACCAGGGCCGGGATCATGATGGCGCCGATCGCGAAGGTGGTCGCGACCGAGGATCCGCTGATCGCCGCGAAGATCATGCAGGTGACGACGCAGGTCGCCGGCAGGCCGCCCTGCACGCCGCCCACGATGGAACGCGCGAATTCCACCAGCCGGCGGGAGATGCCGCCGACATCCATCAGGTTGCCCGCCAGGATGAAGAAGGGAATGGCGGCGAGCGGGAACTTGTCCAGCGCGACGAATAATTGCTGTGCGGCGACGATGAGCGGGAAGGAGGTGAAGCCGGCGATGCCGATGACCGCGGCGATGCCGATGGCGAGGGCGACCGGGATGCTGGCGGCGAACAGCACCAGCATCGCCGTGAGCATGGCGGGGCTCATTGATTTTTGCCCTCAAACGGCGGGCGCCGCGCATCCGCGCGGCTTGCCTTCGCGCCCTGCACTGTTGCCTTGGCGGCGACGGGCGGGTTGGGCGCGGTCGCGCTTTGCGCTCGCGGCGCGGCGGGGCCGCGCCGAAGGACTTGTTGTGTCATACGGCCAGATCCAGTTCTTCGGAGCGGCGGTCCAGGAAATGTGCGACGGCACCGATCATCGCGAAGACCGCTCCGACGGGAATGGCCGCATAGCCCCAGGACATCGAGACCTCGAGCCCCGCCATCTCCTGGAACTGCACCCGCTCGGCCATGATCCAGCCGAACCAGAACATGATGCCGAGCATCGACAGCGCGGCGGCGAGCGCGGCGGCTTCCAGCGCGCGCCGCAACGTGCCGCTGGAATAGCGGTGCGCGACGTCGATCGACACCAGCGCACCCGCGCGCAGCGCCACCGCGACACCAAGAAAGGCCATCCAGATTAGCGCCGTGCGCACCAACGCCTCCGACCATATGGAGGGGGTTTCCGTCGCGAAGCGCGCGATCACCTGCCACAGCCCGGCCAGCACGGCGACGGTCAGCGCCAGGCTCGCGAGCAGCGCGGCGATGGCCGTGCTCACCCGATCGGCCTGCAGGATCGCGCCGCGGATGGCCGCGCGCGCCCCGTCGCCCGAGGCGACCCACAGCGCCAAGGCGACTGTGGCGAGCGTCACCGCCACCGTCATCTGCAGCGGCAGCACATTCATCGCATTCATCAGAACCCCCAGGCAGCATGCGGGGCGCGGCGCCAGGCCGCGCCCTGGTCGGCGGGATCAGCCGCTCAGTTTGGCCGCCAGTCGCGGATGCGGCGCAGCGTGGCGGCATCCAGTTCGCGCTCATACTGCGCGAAGGCGGACGCGAGCGCGGTCTGGAAGGCAGCGGTATCGACCTGCGTGACCACCTGCATGCCGCGGCGGCGCAGTTCCTCGACGCCCGAAGCCTCATCCGCGCTGACGCGGTCGCGGTTGGCCTGCTGGCCGGCGCGCGCTGCCTCCATGAAAGCGGTGCGGTCGGCGGGCGACAGGCGCTGCATCATCGCCGGATTGCAGATCAGCAGCCCCGGCGAGTAGACGTGCCCCGTCAGCGTCAGGTAGCGCTGCACCTGGTTCAGGTTGTTCGCCACGATCACCGGGATCGGGTTCTCCTGGCCGTCCACCGTGCCCTGCTGCAGCGCCGGCACCAGCTCGGAGAAGGCCATCGGCGTCGGCAGCGCGCCGAGCGTCGTGAAGGCGCGCATATGCACCTGGTTCTCCATGGTGCGGACCTTGAGGCCGCGCACATCGCCCGGGGCATTCACCTCACGCCGCGAATTGGTCAGGTGGCGGAAGCCGTTCTCCATCCAGATCACGCCGACCAACCCGCGCGCGTTGAACTGCTGGAGGATCGACTGCCCGATCTCGGAATCCAGCACGCCGCGCGCATGCGGGTAGTCGCGGAACAGGAAGGGGACGTCCACCACGCGCACGGCGGGGACGAAATTGCCGACCGGGCCGGTCGAGCCGATGTAGCATTCGACCGTGCCGATCTGCACGCTCTCGACGATCTCGCGCTCATTGTCGTTGCGCTGGATGACGACGCGGTAACGTCCGCCGGTGGCGCGCTCGAAGGATTCCTTGAGGGCGGCGGCGCCCGCGCCGTAGTGGCTCTGGGTCGGCAGCGGGTGCTGGATGGTGATGGTGGTCTGCGCCAGCGCCGGGCCGGCGGTCATGGCGGCGGCGGCAAGCGCGGCGAAGGCCGCGCGGCGGGTCAGGGTCATATCCTGGATCTCTCCCTTGCGGGCGGCGTCATGTGCCGCCCGCCTACCCAGCCTCCTACGCGAAGGCCGGGCGGGAGATCAATGCGCCACCTCGGCATGCGGGGCCGGCAGCGGCAGGCCGAGATGCAACGCCGCATTGGCGTTGATCGACCCTTCCCACATCAGCTCCAGGCCGATCCAGGCGATCAGCGCCACGCCGACATAGGCGATGAACTTGAAACGATCGAGCAACCGCGCCAGGAAGCCGCCCAGCAGGCCCATCAGCACGATCGAGATCGTCAGGCCGACAACCAGCATGACAATGTCGTTGCGTGCGACCGCCGCCACCGCCAGCACGTTGTCCAGGCTCATCGACACGTCGGCGACGATGATCTGCCACAGCGCCTGGCCGAGCGTCTTCTCCTTCGCCTCGGCTTCCTCGCCGGATTCCTCCTCGCCGTGCTGGAGAAGTTCCTTGAGGAAGGTCCAGGCGATGTAGATCAGCGCGGCGCCGCCCAGGAAGGCGATCCACCACAGGCCGAGCAGATAGGTCGCGAAGATCGAGAAGATGATGCGCAGCACCGCCGCGGCGATGATGCCGAACATCACGGCCTTGTTGCGCATCGCCAGCGGCAGCCCGGCCGCCGCCATGCCGATCACGACCGCGTTGTCGCCAGACAACACGATGTTCAACCAAAGGATCTCGAAAAAGCGCGGCGCCGCCGCGATCAGGCCGTCCATGCGTCACTCCCGGCGCCGCCCCGAATGGGCAGGCTGAATTGGCGCGCACGCTAGCCACCGCGCGCCGCACGGCAAGTTTCAACACTGCAATGCGGCGTCCATATCCGGGACAGGTTAATCCGGACGGATCGCAGCATCCCGCGCGATGCGCACCCAACGTTCCGCATCCTCGTTCAGCCATGACTGCAACTGGTCGGGCGGAATGATGAGGGGTTCAGTGAAGTTGGCGCGCAGACGTTCCAGCATCGCAGCGTCCATCGACTTCGCGAAAGCGTCTTGCAGCCGGTCCAGGATCGGTCGTGGGACGCGCGCCTGCGTCAGCACCCCGGTCCAGACGCCGAGGTGGTAGCCGCGCACCCCGGATTCCTCCAGCGTCGGAATGTCCGCCAGCGATTCGATCCGTCGGTTCATCGTGATGGCCAGGCCCTTCAGCGTGCCAGCCTTGATATGCGGCCCGGATGTGGCGGAGGAATCGAACAGCAGGTCGAGATCGCCCGCGATCATCGCCGCCACGGCCGGCGAGGATCCGCGATAGGGCACATGCACCACTTCGAGCCCAGCCATGCGCGTCAGCATCACCTGCGACAGGTGCGACGAGGAGCCGTTGCCGACCGATCCGAACAGGATCTTGCCGGGTTCGGCCTTCATGCGCGCGATCGCCTCCTGCGCATTGGCGGGATTCCAGCGGCGCGGGTTGCAGACCAGCACGTTCGGCATGTCCGCCATCATGCCCACCCCGGCGAGGTCGCGGCGCGGATCGAAGGACGGATCGGGATACAGGACCGGATTGACGCCCTGCGTCGCCATGGTGCCGAGGAACAGCGTGTAGCCGTCCGGTTCCGCCTGTGCGGCGACCTTGGCGCCGATGTTGCCGCCGGCGCCGGCGCGGTTCTCCACCACGACGGGCTGGCCGAGATGCCGGCCCATCGCCTCGGCCGCGAGACGCCCCATGATGTCGGTCACCCCACCGGGCGGGTAGGGCACGATGATCCGCAGCGGCTTGTTCGGGAAGGCGGGCTGGGCGCGCAGCGCGGGGGCAGCGAGCAGGCCGGCCCCTGTGGCGAGCGCCGCGCGGCGGGTGATGCGGGGCATGGCGTTTCTCCGGTGCTGTTCTTGCTTCTCGGGCCAGCCTGCGGGCGCCGGCCCGGCCAGGCAAGACCCCGGTCAGCGCAGCAGCGCAACGGTCGCCCAGCCCAGCACGATCACCGCGACGATGGAGGGCAGCAGCAATCGCCAGATCTGCGCCGGCCGCGTGCCATCCGCGAGCAGCCCGCAGACCAGCGCGGTCCCCGCGAAGGACATTCCTGCCCCAGCCGCGCCAGCGAAGTTGTGCACCGCCGGGGCGAGCAGCGGCGGCAGCCCCGCCGCCAGCCCCAGGGCCTGCTGCACCGGCATCATCGCGGCATTCGATCCGACATTGCTGCCCGTCACCACCCCCGCCGCCAGCCCCAGCACCGGCACCGCATAGGGCGCGAGGCCGCCGAGCGCCCCGGCCGCCGCACCGGCCAGCGCCCCGGTTGCGCCGCTGCCCGCCATCCAGCGTGCGAACAGCACGTACAGCAACATCGCCGCCGCCGGGCGGGCCGCGCGCTTCATCGCATCCCGCGCGCGCCGCCCCGCATCGGGCCGTGACAGCAGGATGCCGCCGGCCACCACCAGCAGCACCACGGCCACATGCGTCACCGGGAAGGCGGGCAGGCCCTCATAGGGATGGAAGGCCGGCGGGTGCGGCACCGCGCGCGCGCCGAGCAGTGCGACCGTCAGCAGCGCATAGGGCCATAGCGCCGCGGCCGCGCGACGCCAGGCAGCGGCATCGCCCGGCGGGTCCGCCAGCCACAGCGCGGCCAGCAGTGGGGCGCCGGCGGCCAGGATGCCCAGCACCTCGAAGGGCAGCACCCAGTGGCCGGCGACCAGGATCGCCGCCATGGCCGCCAGCATCGCCATCTGGGCGGCGCGTTCCGGTGCTGGCACCGGGACCCCCGCCGCCGCGGAAAGCCGCCAGCAGACCGGCCCCAGCGCCAGCACCCAGGCCGCATTCGGCAGCGCCGTGAGCGTGGCAATCGCCTGCGCCGGCACGCCAAGCAGCGCCGCCCCCAGCGCCGTGCCAGGCCCCAGCCCACCCCAGGGGATCAAGCACAGGGACAGCAGCGCCAGCGCCGCCGCCGGCGGCCCGCGCAGCCCCATGCCGCGTAGCGCGGCGAGCGCGAAGACGGCACCGACGGCGAAGCCGGTCACGCTCTCCATGAAGACGCCCATCAGCAGCGTGGCGGTGAAGATCGCCCGTGGCGTCGCCGCCTGCTGCCCGGCGGTGTCGCCGCGGCCATCCACCGCCGCGTGGAACAGCAGCCCGCCCACCACCACGCCGATCGGTTGCAGGGCCAGGAAGACGCCGCGCGCGGCTTCCTCCGCGAGGAACGGTGCGAAGCCGGTGCCGCCGGGCAGCGACACGAAGGCCGCCGGCAGCGCTGCGAGCAGCGCCGCCAGCACCGCCACCAGCGGCCCCGCGCGGCCGAGCAGCAGCAGGCCGAGCAGCAGCAGCAGCGGCGCCGCTTGCAGGAGGAGGATCACGCGTCGAGCACGAAGGTCTTGCCGACCGCACCCGGCACCACAACGCCTTCGCCATGGGCGCGTTCCAACGCGTTCAGGGCGCGCCAGCCGGTGCAGTGGGACGGGAACATCCAATGCAGGCCAAAGGCGCCGAGATCGGCGACGGTTTGCGGGATCACGCGCTCATTCGTGCCGGCCAGGTGGAAGCCGCCCATCACCGCGTGCAACGGGATCTCGGGCATCAATCGCCGTGCTTCATGCAGCACATTGACGATGCCGCAATGCGAACAGGCGGAGAAGACGACGAGCCCCTTGCCGCGTAGATTCACCGCGATGAAGCGTTCATCCGGCAGCCATTCATCGGGCTGCCAGGGCGCGGTCTCGGAATCACGGGCGACCTGGCCGGGCAAGCCGACCTCGTATTCCGTGACGCGCGGGATCTCGCCGCTGACCAGCACATGGCCGGCGATCACGGCGGGCTCGCGCGACACAAGCGGCACGGCGCCCAACGCCGCCCACTCATCGGGCGCGGGCACGCGATCCATCGGCAGCACGCCGCCATCGGGCTGGCGGCTGCCGCGCTCGCGGAACATGCGGGGATGCAGGTGCAGCGGCACCGCCTCGCCGCCATTGGCGGCGCGGATCATCTCGATCGCCTTGGGCAGGCCGCCGGCATGGTCCCAATGGCCGTGGGAGAGCACCACCGCCTCGATGGCGGCGAAGTCGACACCAAGGCGCGGGCCATTGCGTTCCACCGCGTAGTCCACCGGGCCGCCGTCGAACAGGATGCTGCGGCGCTCGCCATCGGCCTCGACCGCGATCACCAGCGACAGGCCATGATTGGCGCAGCAGATGGCGGCGCCGGAGCTGCGCTTCATGCCCATGCGCTGCAGCCGCACCCATTCGCGCGTCACGAAGGACGGGGTGGAGGAGAGCGTGTCCGTGACGTTGTCCACGAGGATCGTTATCTCGATCCGATCGACCGGCCGAGGTGCCTGCATGAATGACTTCCTTCCCGAACCCTACGCAGCCTATGGCAGCAACCTGTGGCACGACCAGATGCGCCGCCGCTGCCCCGAGGCGGTGGTGGCCGGCAGCCTGCTGCTTCCCGGCTGGCGATTGGTGTTGCGGAAATTCGCGCTGATCGAACGCGACGCGGATTCCGCCTGCCCGGTGGGGCTGTGGCGCATCACGGCACGGGACCTCGACGCGCTCGATGGCTTCGAGGGGCCGCACACCTATGCCCGCACGCGCATCGCGCTGCCGGGCGGCGGCATGGCCTGGACCTATGAGGAAATCCGCCACCGCCCCGGCCCGCCGGCGGCGGAATACGTGCAGCGCTTGCGTCGCGGATACGCGGATTTCGTCTTCGACAGCGCGCCGCTGGATGCGGCGATCGCTGCGTCGGGATATGCCGGATAAGGTCGAGGGGCGCGGCCTCTCGAGCACACCCCGCAACGAAGGCTCCTGCATCTTCGGGCGATTGCCGCGCAATCGAGGCGTCAGCGGCGGCGCGCTTCGGCCAGCGTGACGATCAAGGCGCCGGTCAGGATCACCGCGGCACCGGCCCAGGTCCAGCCATCCGGCACCTCGGCGAAGAAGAGCCAGCCGAAGCCCGTCACGAAGATCAGGCGCAGATACTGGAACGGCGCGATGGCCGAAGCCTCGCCATGCCGATACGCGCTGGTCACGATCCAAATGATGCCGGGCGCGAAGCAGGCGACACCCAGCAGGATCAGCCCATCCACCAGACCGAGCGGCGTCCAGGCCATCACCGCGAAGGGCGCCGACCCGGCCGTCGTGATCATCCCGACCCAGGCCATGATCGTGACGTTGCGATCCTGCTGCGCCAGCACGCGCGATGTCAGGGTGATGCCGCACCAGGTCATCGCCGCCGCCAGCGCCAGGCCGACACCAAGCGTGGACACCGTCGTCCCCGGACGCAGCATCACCGCAACCCCGATGAAGCCGGCGATGGTCCCGGCCCAGCGCCAGCGATCGACGCGTTCGCCCAACACCGGGCCCGCCAGCAGCGTGGTGAACATGACGTTGGTGAAGGACAGCACCGTCGCCGTGGCGAGGTCGAGCGGCCCGAAGGAGGCGAAGTAGAAGCCCCAGGTCAGCAGGGAGGACACGCCGCGCAGCAGGTGCAGCCCTGGCCGCCTGGTGCGGAACACCGCCAGCCCTGATCCCGCGATCAGCGGCGCGACCCAGAACAACTGCCCGAGCGATCGCGCGAAGACCTGCATCTCGACCGGAATGCCGCGCGCCGTCATCAGGCGGATCGCCAATGCCTCGGCGGCGAAGATCACGGCCGCGACAGCCATCAGCGCGCCGCCGCGCAAATTGCCCGATCTCACCTCATGCATTGACGGCGCTGCCCTCCGGCGTAGCGTCCCGCAGAGTGCGGCGGTGGTGGCATGCCGTCCAGGCGGGGAGGGGGCACCATGGCGAAGATGACGCCAGCGCATCGACGCATGCTTCGGTGTCGCCCGCAGCATGCGCCGCGCGGCGCGGGTCATGCTGCGCGCCTCACCGACGAGGCATCCACATGATCTTCGCAAGGCACGCCGCATGAGCGCCGCCACCATGGCGCAGCCCTTCACCGGCTGGCGCGTCGTCTGGGCGGCCTTCACCGTTGCCGTCTTCGGCTGGGGCGTCGGCTTCTATGGCCCGCCCGTCTTCCTCTTCGCGGTGCATGAGGCGCGCGGCTGGTCGATCCCGCTCGTCTCCGCCGCCGTGACCTGCCATTTCCTGCTCGGCGCTGTCGTGGTGGGCAACCTGCCGGCGATCCATCGCCGCTTCGGCGTGCCCGGCGTCACGCGCCTGGGCGGTGCGCTGTCCGCGCTGGGCGTGCTCGGCTGGGCGCTGGCCGGCGCGCCATGGCAATTGTTCGCGGCGACGGCGATCAGCGGCGCCGGTTGGGCGATGACGGGTGCCGCGGCGATCAACGCCATCGTCTCCCCCTGGTTCATTCGCCGGCGCCCCGCCGCGCTCAGCACCGCCTACAACGGCGCAAGCGTGGGCGGCGTGGTGCTCTCGCCGCTCTGGGTGATGTTGATCGGTGCTTTCGGTTTTCCGATCGCCGCGGCGCTAGTGGGGCTGACCATGGCGGCGGCGCTGTGGTGGCTGGCGGGACGCTACCTCGCATCGGGGCCGGCAGCACTCGGCCAGCGCCCGGATGGGGAGGCCGCGCCCGTCGCCGCGGCGGTGCGCGACGCGCCTGCTGCGGCACCGATGCCGGCTCGTGGCCTGTGGCGCGAGCGGCGTTTCGCGACGCTCGCGCTGGGCAGCACGCTGGGCCTATTCGCGCAGGTCGGGCTGATCGCGCACCTGCTCTCGATGCTGGTGGCGCCGCTTGGCGCGCAGCAGGCCGGGGTGGCGGCGGGGCTGATGACGGTCTGCGCCATCATCGGGCGGACCGGGATGGGGTGGGTGCTGCGGCCGGGGATGAACCGGCGGGATGCGGCTGCCGGCAACTACGCGCTGCAACTGGTCGGCTCGCTGGTGCTGCTGGCGGCGGGCGGGACTGATGTGGCGCTGCTGCTGACCGGTATCGCGCTGTTCGGGCTGGGCCTCGGCAATGCGACGTCGCTGCCGCCGTTGATCGCGCAGTCGGATTTCGCGCCAGCCGACACGGCGCGAGCGGTCGCGTTGCTGACGGCTTGCGGCCAGGCCTTCTATGCCTTCGCGCCGGGTGGCTTCGGTGTGTTGCGTGCGATCGACCCGGCGCTGCTGTTCATCGCCGCCGCGGGGTTGCAGGGCGTGGCGACGCTGGTGCTGCTGGCCGGGCGTCAGCGATAGCCGCAGACGCGGCGCGGCACGATGCGATAGACGGGCTGCCCCCAGCTGTCGCGGCCAACGAAGACGCGCTGGTTCTGCGTCCAGCAGGTTTGGCGCGGCGGCGGTGCCTGATAGTAGCGCGGAGCGGGCTGATAGCCCTGTATCTCCGGGTGGTACTGCACAGGTATCGCGCCCTGCGCCGCGGCGGTGGTGGGCATCTGCGCCATCGCGGCGCCGGCGAGCGACAGGGCCAGAAGCATCACGTCCCGGCTTGGAGCCTTCATGGCTTTCTCCCCTCGTGACGGCCGCGGAGGCGCCGCAGCCGCCGAGAAGGTCGGAAATACGCAAGCGAAGGGCAAGGCATTGTGGCCTGCCCTGCCAAATGCCTGTGAACCGCTTCAGCGGTGCGTCTGCGCGTCACCCCGGATCGCGGCCACGCCGCGATCCACGAGCGCGAAGCGCGACCGCGCCCAACCCGTCAGCCTCCCCGGCGCACCAGCCCACGGCGCGAAGGCAAGGGCCGCGGATGCGGCCCGCCCGCCGTCTGAGGGCAAAGCAAAGACCTGCCTGACGGCGGAACGCCGTCAGGCGAGCGTCGTCATCAGCCCCGCCAGCAGCTTCGCCCGCGGCACCAGGCTGTCGATCAGCACATGCTCCTCCAGCGTATGCGCAAGCGCGCCCTGCACGCCGAGGCCATCGAGCGTCGTCACGCCCATCGCGCCGGTGAAGTTGCCGTCCGACCCGCCGCCGCTGCTCTGCGGGTTGATGTCGAAGCCGATGTCGTTCGCGATCTTCCGCGCCTGGTCGAACAGCGCCATGCCCTTGGCGTCGGCTTCCCACACCGGGCGAGTCACGCCGCGCGTCACCTCCAGCGTCACGTCGTTTGCACCCGACCGCAGGCCGAGCATGCGCTGCACGCCGGCGTCCAGGTCCTCCTGGCGCTTGGCCATGGACAGCGATTCCGCCTCGCAGGTGGTGGACACGCAGTTCACCCATTGCCCGCCATGGATGACGCCGACGGAGAAGGTGCAGTCCTCCGTCGTCATCTCCTCGATGGCGACGATCTGCCTGGCCATTTCGCGGATCGCGCTGCGCCCTTCGGACAGCCGCGCGCCGGCATGCGACGGCCGCCCCGTGGTCTTGAGGTTGAAGCGCGCGATGGCATAGCGCCCCGTTACCACGCCGCCATCCGGGCGCGCCGGTTCCGGCACCAGCACGAAGCGGTTGCGCGCCGCCTCGGCCTCGATGATGTCGCGGGTGGACGGGCTGCCGATCTCCTCATCGGAAGTCAGCAGGAACGTCACCGGAAGATGCGTCGCCATGCCGGCGGCGAGGATCTGGCGCATGGCCTCCACCGCCAGGACGGTGCCGCCCTTCATGTCCTGGATGCCCGGGCCGTAGCATTTGTTGCCCTCGCGACGGATCGGCAGTTTCGTCAGCGTGCCGATGGGATGCACCGTGTCGAGATGCGCCAGCACCAGGATGCCCGGCGCGGCATCGCCCGCCGGATGCGGGAAGCGCGCGCGCACGCAGTCGCCAAGGCCCATGCGCCCCGGAATGCGGTCGATTCGCGCACCCAGAAGCGCCAGGTCGCGCGCCGCGAGGTCCATCATCCGGTTCACCGCCGCCGCGTCGAAGGTGGGGCTCTCGCAGGCGGACCAGCGCATCAGCCGCGCGAGAATCTCATCGGCATCGAAGGGCAGGGCGGTGGCGGGGTAGGCGGTCATGCGGCATCTCCGGCACGGTTCGGCGCGAAGCCTCCACCGGCCCGGAGGATCGGGCAAGACCGGCCCGGATTGTGACCCGGCACACGGCGCATGCTACCAATGCGTGCATGAACCCCCCCACGCGACCCCGCCCGAGGCCCGCACCCCAGACCGGCGCCGCCGTCTGGACCGCCGCCGAGCTGTCCGCCGCGGACTGGATGGTGCCTGTCGGCACCGAGGAAGCCGCCGAGCTCGAAGCCGCGCTGACTGCGGCGCAGGCGAGCGCCCCGGTGCCGCCGCTCACGCGCCTCGCGCCGATCCTCGCCGATGTCACCACGCGTCTCGATACCGGCCGCGGCTTCTGCCTGCTGCGCGGGCTGCCCTTCGACCGGCATGGGGCGGCGGCGGCGGAAGCTGCGCTGCTCGCCCTCGGCATGCAGATCGGCAGGCCGCTGAACGGATCGGGGCCGGCCGTGCAGCGCCTGATCGGCCAACCCCCCGCCGAGGCCGGCACGCGGTCCGGCCCGCCGCGCTTCCATACCGAGGCCTGCGACGCCATCGCACTGCTCTGCCTTGCCAATGGGCCCGAGGCGCCGCCGCATGTGCTCGTCTCCGCCGGCGCGGTGCACAACGAAGTGATGCGCCGTGACCGCGCCGCGCTGGCGGAACTCTACGAGCCCGCGCCGCTCATCGAGGAAGGCGAGCCGGTGCAGCGTGCCGTCTTCACCGTGACGGAAGGCGCCTTCGCCGCGCGCTACACGCGCCATGCGGTCGAGCAGGCGGCGAGCGCGCCGCAGCCCGGTGCCGCGCCGCTCGCCGTCGGGCTGCGCCCGGCCTTCGACCTGCTGGATGCGGTCTGTGCAGAACCGGGCCTGATGCTGAAGCTGGAACCACGCCCGGGCGACCTGCTGTTGTTCAACCCCCATCTGGTGTGGAAGCTGCGCAGCCTGGTCGAGGCGGAGCCCGATGCACCCGAGGCGGCGCAGGATTTCCGGCGCCTGCGCATCACCATGGCGCATTCGCGCCGCACCGTCGCGGAGCCCGGCTGATGCGCCTGCTGGTCGCCAACGCCAACACCACGGAGGCGATCACCGAGGCCTGCGCCGAGGCCGCACGCGCCGCCGCCGCGCCGGGCACCGAGATCGTCCCGGCGACGCCGCGCTTCGGCCCCGCCGTCATCTCGACGCGGGCGGAGAATGCGATCGCCGGGCATGCGGTGCTGGAACTGCTCGCCGAACACGCCGGCAGCGTCGATGCGGTGCTGCTCGCGGTCAGCCACGACACGGCGCTGGACGCCGCGCGGCAGTTGATGCCCTGTCCGGTGATCGGCATGACCGAGGCGGCCTGCCTGACTGCCTGCATGCTGGGTGGGCGCTTCGGCATCGTCACCTTCGGCGGCATCGAGATGTATCGCGAGCTCGTCGCGCGCTACGGTCTCGAATCACGCCTCGCTGACATCATCGCAGTGAACGCCACGCCGCCCGAGGCGGTGGCCGAGCCGGACAGCGTCGGCACCAAGGTGCTGGCGGCGACGAAGGCTTTGGCGGCCGAGGGTGCGAATTCGGTCGTGCTCGCTGGTGCCGCGCTCGCCGGCTTCGACAACCGGTTGCAGGAGGCCGCCCCGGTGCCCCTGCTGGACGGCATGGCCTGCGGCGTGCGGATGGCGGAGATGCTGGTCGCGCTGGGCCTGCCGAAGCCGGGCGCGGGAACCTACGCCCGACCGGTGGGGCGCTCGGCGGCAGGCATCTCTCCGGCGCTTGCCGCGTTGTTGCGGGGTGACGGGTAGCGGAGGACCATCATGCGTCTCGACGGGCCGGAAAGCGACAATGTCGAGGACCGTCGCGGACAGCGCATGTCCGGTCGCGGCGTGGCGGTGGGCGGAGGGCTCGGGACGGTGGTCCTCGTGGTCATCGCCCTGCTGCTCGGCGTCGATCCCGGAGAATTGCTGCAAGGGCAGGGGGGTGCGCCGCAGCCGCAGGTGACGCAGCGCCAAGCGTCGCCGCAGGACGAGGCCGGGCGCCGCTTCATCGCGCAGGTGCTGGGCGAGACGGAGGAGGTCTGGCGCGCCGAATTCGCCCGCCGCGGCGCGCAGTATCAGGAACCGCGCCTGGTGCTGTTCTCCGGCGCGACGGAATCCGGCTGCGGCTTTGCCCAGGCGCAGATGGGACCCTTCTACTGCCCGCGCGACCATCGCGTTTACATCGATCTCGACTTCATGGCGGATCTCCAGCGGCGCCTCGGCGCGAATGGCGATTTCGCCGCCGCCTACATCGTGGCGCATGAGGTCGGCCACCATGTGCAGAACCTGATCGGCGTGCTCGGCCGCGTCGAGCAGGCCCGGCGCGGCCAGGGGGAGGCGGCGTCGAACGCCCTGCAGGTGCGCGTGGAACTCCAGGCCGATTGCCTGGCCGGTGTCTGGGCACGTCGCGCGCACGAGACGCGCAACATCCTCGAACGCGGCGACATCGAGGAAGGGCTGAACGCGGCGGCCGCGGTGGGCGACGACCGGCTGCAGCGCGGCAGTCGGGGCTATGTCTCGCCGGAGACCTTCACGCATGGCAGCTCGGCGCAACGCGTCAGTTGGTTCCGGCGCGGGTTGGAGAGCGGGCGGATCGAGGCTTGCGATACCTTCTCCGGCGGATGAGGCGATCGGCGGCTCCCCGCCGGCCGGCCATTCACCCCATCAGCCTGCGCGCACCGTGATCCCACGCTCGGCGTAGTATCGCGCGGCACCGGGATGGAAGGGCAGCACGGCATTGGCCGGCGCGTTCTCCGCCCGCGTGCCGGCGGCACTGGCGTGGATCTCGGCACGAGGGTCCGTCGCGGACAGCGCGGCGCGGGTGACGCGATACGCCGCGTCATCCGACAGCCCCGCATTCGCGACGACGAAGTTCCAAGCCGCGAAGGACAGGATCGGCGCCGACTGACCGCGATAAGTGCCTGGCGCGATAGTGGTGTCTGCCAGGTAGGGCAGTCGCGCCCGCACCACCGCGACGAGTGGTGCCTCCAGCCCGAACACCACCACATCCGCCTGCTGCTGCGCCGCGACCAGGGATGGGATCGGCACGATCGCGCCCTGCCACAACGCATCCATCTCGCCGGCCAGCAGCATGCGCGTCATCTCGGCCGGATCGCCGGAGACGATCGTCGCGTCCATCCCCGCCGCGGCCAGCGCGGCACGCAGGAAGGTTTCGGCCGGTCCGCGTGCCGGGCCCGCGCCGACGCGCTTGCCGGCCAGCCCGGCGAAGCCGCTGATGCCGGTGCTCCGCAGCACGCCGACCTGGAAGGACGTCTCGTACATCGGGAACAGTGCGCGCACGCGCCCATGCACCCGCCCGCCGGCGGCTGGCGTCCCCGCCACGGCATCCGCAGCCGAACCGAGGAAGGCCGTGCCCAGCGCGCCAGCGTCATCCTCGACCTTGGCCAGGTTCTCGAGCGACCCGGCGCTGCGTTCGACGGTCACGGCGACGCCCTGCTTCGCCAGGAAGGCCGCCAGCCCTTCGCCATAGGGCAGGAAGGCGCTGCCCGCCCCCGCCGTGTAGAGCCGCAGCGGCGCCTGTGCCGCGACGGGCAGGGCAGCGAGCGCGAACGGCGCGGCCAGGATGGGGCGTCGGCGCATCGGGGGATCTCCTTGTTCCGTGGACATTCTGACACGCGGCCACGCGGTGCATAGCGCCATCGGCGCGGCTGCCCTGTCCCTGGCCGGCGGCCGGGCCTAGGCTCCCCGATGGCGAGGAAACCAAGGAAGCAGTCGATGGCCATGAACGATGCCCTCCATCCCGTCAGCGGACCCGCGCTCTGGTACGGCCCGGAGGTGGCGCGCCGCACCGATTGGCTGCGGCATCTCACTGCCGATGAGGTCGCCGCGCTGGACGCCGCCTCCGCGCGCCTGGCCGCGAGCGACATCGACATCGCCGCGATCGGCCCTGGCGATCTCGACGCGCCGGCGCTCGCCCCCCTTGTCGCGGAAATCCGTGACGCCGTGCTGCGTGGCCGCGGTTTCTTCCTGCTGCGCGGCGTCCCCGTTGGCCGCTGGTCGCGCCGGCAGAGCGCCTGCGCCTATGTCGGCCTCGGCGCCGAGTTGGGCGAGCCGGTCTCGCAGAACGCGATGGGCCACATTCTCGGCCATGTGAAGGATATCGGCGGCGAGTACGCGAAGCCGACGCATCGCGGCTACCAGACGGCCGCGCGGCTGCCCTATCACTGCGATGCCTCGGATGTGGTGGGCCTGCTCTGCCTGCAGCCCTCCAAGGCGGGTGGCAAGTCGAGCCTGGTCAGCTCCTGGGCGCTCTACAACGAGATGCTGGCGCGCCATCCCGACCTGTTGCCGGAGCTGCTCGCCCCCGTCCATCGCGACCGGCGCGGCGAAGTGCCCGAGGGGGCGGAGCCCTGGTACGCCGTGCCCGTCTTCACGCCCATGCCGGATGGCGGGCTGGTCGCGACCTATGTCCGCAGCACCATGGTCAAGGCGCAGCGCTTCCCCGAGGTGCCGCGCACCACCCCCGCGCTCGAAGCCGCCTGCAACGCGCTCGATGCGCTGGCCGAGGACCCGGCGATCCATCTCGACATGGATTTCCAACCCGGCGATATCCAGTTCGTCAGCAACCACTGGATCATGCATTCGCGCACGGCCTTCGAGGACTTCCCCGAGGTCGAAAAGCGCCGTCACCTCTACCGCCTGTGGCTCGCCTGCCCGGACGGGCCGGCCTTGCCCGAGGTCTATACGCGCGCCTGGCAGGGGGCGACGCAAGCGGGCCGACCGGCCGGCATCCGGGTGCCGGGCGTGGCGCTGTCGGCGCCGCTCGATGCGAGCTGGTGACGAACGCGCGGCGCCGGGGCCTTGGCAGTTCCCGCGTCGCGCCTAACATCGCGCCATGCCGCACATCGCCGTTGCCCGCCTGTGGTTCGAAGGGAACTCCTTCACACCCGTTCCCACTCCGCGCAGCGCCTTCGAAAGCCGCGAATGGGGCAGCGGCGCGGATCACCTCGCACGCTACGCCGGTACCGCGACGGAACTCGGCGCGCTGCATGGTTTCCTCGGCGCGCGACCGGATTGGCGCGCGACGGTGCTGGCCTGCACCGGCGCGCAGCCCGGCGGCCCCATGGCCGATGACGCGATCCGCGCCTGGCGGGAGGAGGTGGAGGCGGCGCTGAAGGCGCAGCGCTTCGACGGTGTCTACTTGTCCCTGCACGGCGCCTGCGTGACCGAGAGCGACCCCGAGGCGGACGCCACCACCATCGCCCGCATCCGCGCCATCGTCGGGCGCGACGTGCCGATCACCGCATCCTTCGATTTCCATGCCAACATGGCGCCCGAGATCGCCGAATGGCTCGACGGCGCCTCGGCCTATCGCACCTATCCGCATATCGACATGGACGCGGCGGCGATGCGTGCGCTGCGGCAGTTGGAACGCCGGCTGTCGGGCGCGCCACGCGCGCATGGGCACATCGCCAAGCGGCCGATGGTGCTGCACAGCTTCCACATGCGCCATGAAGCCGGGCCGATGGCGGAAGTGTGGGCCGAGGCCGCGGCGGCGGAACGCGCGCCGATCCTCGATGCCAGCATCTTCGGCGGCTTCGCTTGGGGCGACAGCCCGCAAGCCGGCCCGTCGGGGATGGTGTTCGCCGAGGATGCCGGCGCCGCACGTGATCTCGCCGAACGGCTGGCGGATGCCATCGCGTCGCGCCGCGCGCGCTTCGCCGTCACGCTGCCCGATCCGGCCACGGCGCTGCGCCAGGCGCTTGCCGCGCCGCCGGGGCTCGTGGCGCTGCTGGACCCGGCGGACAATCCGCTGTCGGGCGGCATCGCCGACACGCCGGAGATGTTGCGCACGCTGGTCGCGGCGAAGCTGGACGTGCCATCGGTCTTCGCCTTCCTGCACGACCCGGCCTCTGTGGCCGCGGCGCAGGAGGCCGGCGTCGGCGCGGCGCTGACGCGACACCTGGGGGCCACCGTCACCGAATCCTTCGGCCGCCCCGTGATCGTCGATGTCGAGGTGGAGCGCCTGACCGATGGCCGCTTCGTCAATGAAGGCCCGATGGAACGCGGCGCGCCGGTCGATCTCGGTCCCACCTGCGTGCTGCGCGTCGGCAATCTCCGCGTCATCTGCACCTCGCTGAAGGAATCCGCCGTCGATCCCGGCTTCTTCGCGCTGCACGGCATCGACCTCGGCGCGACGCGCCTGTTGGCCAACAAGGGCAAGAACCATTTCCGCGCGGCCTTCAAGGAGCGCTGCGTCGCCATCATGGAGTGCGATGCGCCGGGGCCGGCCGCGCTCGACCTGACCGCGCTGCCCTGGCGCCACGTCCCGCGCGACTGGCTCGGCTGACCGGAGGTGAAACGTTTCCCCGCGCGCTTGCGCCTGCGGCGCGCCCGGGTTAGCGCCCCCGCGCCAACGAACGAGGACGCCCCCATGACGCGCATCACCCGCCGCGCCGCGCTCGGCACGCTGCCCCTGCTCGCCTCCCCTGCCGCGCTGCACGCCCAGGCCCCCTGGCCGAACCGTCCGATCCGCCTGATCGTCCCCTTCCAGGCCGGCGGCGCCACCGACGTCACCGGCCGCGTCATCGCCGAGCAGCTTTCATCCGCCCTTGGCCAGCCCGTGGTCGTCGAGAACCGCGCCGGCGCCGGCGGCAACATCGGCGCCGACGCCGTCGCCAAGGCCGAACCCGACGGCCACACGCTGCTGATGGCGACGATCGGCACCGTCACGATCAACCACTTCCTCTACAGCCGCATGCCCTTCCGGCAGGAGGACCTGGCTGCCATCGCGATGGTCAGCCTCGTTGCCAATGGGGTGATGGTGAATGCGCAGGTGCCGGTGCGCACGCTGCAGGAGCTGATCGCGCTTGCGAAGCGCGACCCCGGCGCGCTGAACTACGGCACGCCCGGCAATGGCACCTCCGGCCATCTCTGCGCCGAGTATCTGAAGACCCTCGCCGGCATCGACATCACCCATGTGCCGTTCCGCGGCACAGGCGGCGTCATCCCGGAACTCCTCGCTGGCCGCGTGCAGATCGCGATCGACAACCTGCCCGCCTACCTGCCGCACATCGCCTCGGGCGCCGTGCGGCTGCTGGCCGTCACCTCGGCCGAACCCTGGTTCTCCGTGCCGCAGGCCCCGACCGTCGCGGCCAGCGGCTTTCCGGGCTTCGAGGCCGTGGCCTGGTTCGGCCTGCAGGCGCCGGCCCGCACGCCCCGCCCGATCATCGAGCGCATCGCGCAGGCGACGATCGCGGCGGTGGGCAAGCCCGAGGTGCAGGCGAAGCTGCGCGAAGTCGGCAACGAGCCGCGGGCGCTGGGCCCGGCGGAGTTCGAGCGCTTCATCGCGGCGGAGAACGAGAAGTGGCGGGACGTGGTGCGGCGGTCGGGCGCGCGTCTCGACTGATACCAGCGGCCGAATTGTTTGGCCGCCGGTACCTGCTTTGCGTCCCTCAGACGGCGGGCGCCGCGCATCCGCGCGGCTTGCCTTCGCGCCATGCCCTGTCGCGTTGGCGGCAGCGGGCGGTCTGGACGCGGTCGCGCTTTGCGCTCGCGGTGCGATGCGGGGCATCGGGCCGAAGATCAACCGATGCGACCATTGGTATGACGACAGGGGGGAGGGGGCCAGGCCCCCTCCGCTACGCCCGCATCAGCATCCCCATGACCAGCCTGACCAGCGCCTCCTCGAAGGCCGGTGTCCCCAGCAGCGGACTTCGTTCGATCGCGGCCGCCCTTACCGCGCCGGAGATCGCCCGCAGCAGCACGAACCGCCCCGCCTCGCCCAGCGGCGGGAAATGCCCCGCGCAACGCGCCTCCAGCGCCGCCAGCAACGGTTCCGCCACACCCGCCGATGCCTGCGGATCGTCGGGCATGCGCCGCATCACGCCGAGGATGATCGCCCGCCGCACGCCGTGCCGTCCGCGGAAGGCACCGAGCAGGGCGGCGATCGCCTCGCGCACCGTCGGCTCCGGCTCCGCGGGGTCGAGCCGCGCGAGCACCGCCTCCAGCCTCGCGAGGATATGCGCCTGCTCGCGGGTCGCCATGGCGGCGAGGATCGCCTCGCGGTTGGGGAAATACTGATACAGCGTGCCGATGGAAAAGCCGGCATGCGCGGCGATGCGGTTGGTGGTCAGCGCCGCTTCGCCTTCCTTCTGGAGAATCTGAGCACTCGCTTCGAGGATGGTGTCCACCGTCCCCTGCGCACGCGCTTGGGTCGGTGATTTGCGCAGCGAAATCACGGGCTTGGCCTGTTTCGCCATGTAACCCTCCGCCGGGCCGGATGCGAGTGGAGAAAGCCGAGCAACGCTCAGATATTGGGTGTGACGACGAGGCGCTGCAATCGCCCACGGAGACGAACCCATGCCCGAGCACATCCTGCTTCTTGCCCTGCCCGTACTGGTCGCGGTCGGGCTGCTCGAGGCGCTGTTCTGGCGTCGGCTGCGCGGGACGGCCTATCCCTGGGGGGAGGGCTTCGCCTCGATCGGCGTCGCCATCGGCCAGGCAGTGAAGCGCATCCTCGCCGGCGGGCTGGTGGTGGCGCTGTTCATGGCGGTCTGGCAGATCCGACCCTGGACGGTGCCGCTCGACACCGCCTGGGGCTTGGCGCTTCTGCTGTTGGCGACGGAGTTCGTCTATTACTGGCACCACCGGCTGCATCATCGCGTGCGCTGGTTCTGGGCGACGCATGCGGTGCATCACTCGCCGAACCACCTGACCTTCCTGACCGCGGTGCGGCTCGGCTGGACGTCGGAGATCAGCGGCGGCTTCCTGCCCTTCCTGGCGCTGCCGCTGATGGGCTTCCATCCGGCTGGCGTGCTCGGTGCGCTGGCGCTGAACCTGCTGTACCAGTTCTGGATCCATACCGAGACGGTGCCGCGGCTCGGCTGGCTGGAATACGTGCTGAACACGCCGTCCAACCATCGCGTCCACCATGCGAGCAACGAGCGGTACCTCGACCGGAACTTCGGCGGGATGCTGGTGATCTTCGACCGCATCTTCGGCACCTACACCGCCGAAGCGGAGGAGGAACCCTGCCGCTACGGCCTGACCACGCCGGTGCTCAGCATCAATCCGGTGACCATCGCCTTCCACGAATGGCGCAACATGCTGCGCGACCTGCGCCGTGCGCGTGGTGTGCGGAACAAGCTGCGCATGCTGTTCGGCCCGCCGGGTGCGCCGGCCGAACCGCGATAGGTTACGCGAGCACCGCGCCCTTCGGCTGTGCCATGCCGCGCTTCACGGCGGGCCGGGCACCGACCTCGGAGAACCATCGCGCGAGGTTCGGCGTGTCCTCGATGCGCCGCTCCGCCCAGCCGGCCCGTGCCACCCAGGGGAAGGCCGCGACATCCGCGACGGAATAGGCGTCGCCGCCGAGGAAGCGCACCTGCGCCAGCCGCCCGTCGAGCAGGCGATAGACGCGATCCACCAATGCGAGGCTGTGGGCGCGCGCCGCCTCGGGCTTCTCCGGCGCGAGGTCGGTCCAGTGATGCGCCTGGCCGGTGTACGGACCAAGCGAGGTCAGCGCCACCATCAGCCAGGCCATCGCCTCCGCCCGCGTGCGGAGTTCGCGCGGCAGCAGCACGCCCTGCGTCTCCGCCAGATGCAGCAGGATCGCCCCGCTTTCGAACAGCACGAGCGGGGCGGAGCCATCCTGCGCATCCTCGACCAGGATCGGCACCTTGCCATAGGGGTTTAGCGCGAGGATCTCCGGGGCGAACTGCTCCCGCTTGCGGATGTTCACCCCGCGCACGGCGTAGTCGAGGCCACATTCCTCGAGCATCACCGTCACGCGGTTCGAATTCGGCGTGGCCCAGCCGTAGAAGGTGCGTTGCATCCGTTCAGTCTATCGTCGCCCCCGATGCGCGCACCACCTCGGCCCATTTCTCGATCTCGGCCTTGATGAAGGCCTCGAAGGTCGCCGGCGAGGTGCCGCCATCCGGCGTCAGGTTCGGCAGGTCGGCGCCGAGCTCGGCGAGCTTGGATCGCACCATCGGTTCCTTGCTGATGGCATCGATCTCAGCACCTAGCCGGTCGATCGCCGCGCGTGGTGTGCGGGCGGGGGCCTGCATGCCGAACCAGGCGGTCGCCTCGAAGCCGGGCACCACGGTCTCGGCCAGCGTCGGAACGTCAGGCAGGACGGAGGAGCGCACATGCCCGGTGACGGCCAGCGCGCGCAGCCGCCCGTCGCGGATATGCCCGATGCAGGAGGGGATGTTGTCCACCGAGGCTTCGAGCCGACCGGCCACCGCTTCGATCAGCATCGGCCCGGCCCCGCGGAAGGGCACATGCGTCATGCGCGTGCCGGTGCGCAGCATGAACATCTCCATCGCCATATGCGGTGACCCGCCGCTGCCGGCGCTGCCGTAGTTCAGCTTGCCGGGCTGCGCCTTCGCCGCCGCCACCAGGTCCTGGATGGTGCGGATCGGCTGGGAGGGATGCACCATGATGACGTTGGGCACACGCAGATACAGCCCGACTGCGGCGAGATCCTCGGGCTTGTAGGGCATGCGCGCGCCGAACAGCGCGTAGTTGATCGCCGCCGGGGAGACGGCGGTGCTCAGCACCGTGTAGCCATCGGGGGTGGCGCGCGCGACCGCCTCGGATCCGATATTGCCGGTCGCGCCGCCGCGGTTTTCCACCGGCACCGGCTGGCCGAGCCGCGCCTGCAGGCGCTCGGCATAGATGCGCGCGGCGATGTCGGTCGTCCCGCCGGGCGGGAAGTTCACGATCATGCGGACCGGGCGCGATGGAAAGGGACCGTCCTGTGCCAGGGCGGGCACGGGAAGGGCGGCGAGACTTCCGACAAGCGTGCGGCGGTTCAGCAACATATGGCGTCCTCCTAGGCGGGGCGTTGGTCGCCCCTGCGCAGCGCCGCTGCCGTTCCCCGGCCGCTCCACGCGCCTGATGTCACGATTTATGCCGCGATGGCCTTGATCTGTCGCGTCCAGGAATGCGGCAGGCCGCATATCGCGTCCGATGTGCCCGACGGTCGAGGTCAGAACGCAGGAATGTCGCAAAAATTAAACGCCCCGATTTCAGTCCTGAATTTCAATTTTTAGTGACAGTCGTCGAGACCTCACGATACTGTGTATGCACGCAAGGCGCGAGCCGGTTCGATTGAAGGGCCGGTGACGCTCATCGGAAGGCGCCTTGCAATTGAGCGTGGCATCGCGCGCCCGGGGGGATCGGGCGCCGGGAATGACGGGGGACACCCATGGTTGCGCTGGCCTTGAGAAACGCCGCACCGGTTGATGACACCGCGACGTCGGACCATGCCATGGGCAGCGACAAGGCTGCCCGGGTGGTTCAACCCGCCGTTGTTGCGGGAACCTTGCCGGCCGACGCCTTCGCGCCCGACGTGGTGCGGGATGATTCCCCGGCCATCGGCTTCGTGATGGCGGTGGTGTTCTCGCTGCCCCTCTGGGGCCTGCTCATCGGTGCCGGTGCTTATATCGTCGCGGCCCTCTAGGCCCGACTGATCTCCAAGGGCGGCGTCAGGGCCGCTTCACCGACAGCCGCGCCCCGGTGCCGGGCCATCCTGCCGCCGGGCTGTGATCCAGTGCGCAGCGACAATTCAGCCCCCCGGCATTCTGCGGGCCGGTCGGGAAGGGACGAATCGATGGCGCTGGTCGTTGCCGTGGTGGTCGGGTTGGCCGGCGTGCTGGCCCTGGCCTCGGGTGCTTTGGCGGTCGTCCTGGCCTCCGCCGCGCGCAAGGGCTTCGAGGCCGCACTTGTCGATGACACCGATGACGGCCTGCGCGCGCGTGGCGTGCTGCTGATCGAACGCGTCAAAAGCCCGACGCTGCGCTGGGTCATCAACCGCCGCACCGGCGCGATGGCCGGCACGGTGCTGGTGGGCGTGGTGCGCGAGCGGCTCGCCACCATGCATCGCGGCGGCTTCATTGCGCTGGGTTCGGGCGTGGTGGCGATCATCCTCGCCTTCCAGATCCCCGACCTGATGCGATAGCGCTCCTACTCCACGCGGATGGCGGCGCGGTTCACCACATCGGCCCATTTCGCGATCTCAGCGCGCAGGAAGGCGGCGAAGGCCTCGGGGCTGGTGCCGCCATCGGGCGTCAGGCGCGGCGGCTCGGCGCCGAAACTCTCCATCCGCTGGCGGAAGGTGGGGTCGAGCGCGATGGCGTTCAGCTCCGCGCCGAGCCGCTGGACCAGCGGCGCCGGCATGGCGGCGGGGGCGAGCACCCCGAACCAGGCGGTCGCCTCGAAGCCCGGCAGGCCCTGCTCCGCGACGGTCGGGACATCCGGCAGGGACGGGTTGCGCTGTGCGCCGGTGGTCGCGATGGCGCGGATCTTCCCCTCGCGGATGAAGGTGAGCGCTGAGGGGATGTTGTCCATCCCGATCTCGATGCGCTCGGCCACCATCTCGGTCAGCATCGGCGCGGATCCGCGATACGGCACATGCGTGATGTCGATGTTGGTCGCCAGGCGTAGCTGCTCCACCACCACATGCGGCGAGGTCGCTATGCCGGCGGTGCCGTAGTTGATCCGCCCGGGCCGCGCGCGGGCTTCCCGCACCAGGTCGGCGACGGAGCGGATATTCGTGTTGTTCGCCGCCATCAGCACGTTCGGCACGCGCGTCATCAGCGCGACGGCGGCGAGGTCCTCCGGCTTGTAGGGCATGCGGTCGCGGAAGACGGCGAAGTTGATCGCCCCGGTGCCGATCGTGGTCAGCAGCAGCGTGTGGCCATCGGCCTCGCTGCGCGCGACGAATTCCGCCCCGACATTGCCCGAGGCACCCGGCCGGTTGTCCACCACCACCTGATGGTTCAGCCGCCGGCCGAGCATCTCCGCCGTCAGCCGTCCCACCAGATCGGTGGTGCCCGCCGGCGTGAAGGGAATGACGATGCGGATCGGGCGGGACGGGAAGCCCTGCGCGGATGCGAGGCGCGGCGCGGCCAGCGCGGCAGGCAGGGCGGCAAGCACGCCGCGGCGGGCTATCCTCATGGTGTCGTCATCCTTCCCGTATCGGCCGGGGATGCCTGGTGCTCCCCGGCCTTCTTGTCGCGTGGTCAGTCGACGGTGATGTTGCCGCGCCGGACCACCTCGCCCCATTTCGCGATCTCGGCGCGGATGAAGGTGTCGAAGGTCGCGGGCGTGGACAGCCCGTCCGGCGTCAGGTCCGGCTTCATGCCACCGAGATCGGCCATCTTCTGCCACACAGCCGGGTCGGCGAGGGATGCGTTCACCGCCTGCGCGACGCGGTCGATCACCGGGCGCGGCGTGCGCGCAGGCGCGCAGATGCCGAACCAGGCGGTCGCCTCGACGGCGGGGAAACCGGCCTCGGCGGTGGTCGGCACGTCGGGCAGCGCGGGGGTGCGCGTCGCCGTCGTCACGGCCAGCGGGCGGAGCCGCCCGTCGCGCAGATGGCCGATGACGGAAGGCAGGTTGTCCACGCCGACCTCGACGCGCCCGGCGATGATCTCCTGGATCATCGGCCCGGCCCCGCGGAAGGGTACGTGGGTCAGGTCGATCCCCGCTGCCTGCTTTAGCAGCTCGCCCGTCATGTGCAGCGACGTGCCGACGCCGGAGGACCCGATGTTGAGCTTGCCGGGCTGGCGCTTCGCGAGATCCACCAGCTCGCGCAGCGTGCGCACCGGCAGGTCGTTGTTGACGAAGATCGCGTTGGGCACCTTCACCACCAGCGCGACGCCGGCGAGGTCATCGGGCTTGTGCGGCATGCGCGCGCCATACAGGCCGAAATTGATCGCGCCCGAGGACACGGTCTGCATCAGCAGCGTGTAGCCATCGGGTTCCGCCTTGGCGACGACGTCGGCGCCGACATTGCCGCCCGAACCGCCGGGCCGGTTCTCCACCACCACGGGCTGGCCGAGGCGCGTCGTCAGCGGTTCGAGCATCACGCGCGCGGCAAGGTCGGTCGTGCCGCCCGGCGGGAAGCCGACGACGAGGCGGATCGGCCGCGACGGCCAGGCCTGGGCGAATGCCGGGCGGGCGAGGGGTGCGAGGGCAATCCCGCCCAGCAGGGCGCGGCGGTCGATCATGGTCCTGAACTCCTCCCGGCGCCCGTCGTCGCGGGCCGCCTTATTCCAATGCGGCCAAACTGGCCCGGCGGGGCTTGCGGATCAACTGTCCGGCATCAATCCACCGTCGCCCCGGCGGCGCGGATCACCTCCGCCCATTTCGCCGTTTCGGCGCGGATGTAGTCCGCGAAGGCCTCCGGCGTGCCAGCGCGCGCGACCGCACCCTGGTCCAGCATGCGCGCCCGTGTCGTGGGGTCCTCGGCGACCGCATTGATCTCCGCATTGATGCGCAGGATCAACGGCGTGGGCGTGCGCGCGGGCACCTGCACGCCGAACCAGGCCACCGCCTCGAAGCCCGGCAGCGCCGCTTCGGACACGGTGGGAACCTCGGGCACGGCCGGGCTGCGGTCGGGCCCCGTCACGGCCAGCGGGCGCAGCGACCGGTCGCGGATCAGCCCGATCGCCGTCGGCAGGTTGCCGGCGCACATGTCGATCCGTCCCGCGACGAGTTCGGTCAGCATCGCCGCGCCGCCGCGGAAGGGCACGTGCAGCAGGTCGATGCCCGCGCGCAGCTTCAACAGCTCCGCCGTCAGATGCAGGGAGGAACCGGAGCCGGAGGACCCGTAGGTCAGCCGCCCCGGCTGTGCCTTCGCCGCGGCGATGAATTCCGGCAGGGTCTTCCACGGCGCGCTGGGATTCGCCGTGACAACATTCGGCAGGTCGCCGAACAGCGCGACCGGTGCGAGGTCCTCGGGCTTGAAGCTCGCGGTGCGGTATAGCGTCGGGTTGATCGCCGCCGTGCCGATCGAGGCGAAGAACAGCGTATGGCCGTCCGGTTCGGCGCGCGCGGCGACCTCGGCCGCAAGGTTGCCCGCCGCGCCGGGCCGGTTCTCGACCAGCACGGGCTGGCCGACCCGCGCGCCGAGCCGTTCGGACAGGATGCGCGCGAGGATGTCTGTGCCGCCGCCGGGCGGGAAGGGAACGATCAGGCGCAGCGGGCGCGCCGGCCAGGACTGGGCGAGGGCAGGCAGGGGCAGCAGCGCGGCTGCGGCGGCCAGCATGGCCCGGCGGCTTGGTGTCATGGCGTTCCATCCCGTTCGCCGCTGGATGCGGCTTTGCACGATTGGTGCCCCAGCCTGCGGGTGCTCGACAAGCCGCCACCACCGGTCGGGCGATTCCGCACGACGTGAAAAGCCTCTACTGTGCCGACTCCAACCGCCGCGCGATCCGCCGCCGGGCGCGGGTCGGCGGTTGCGGTTCTGGGGACAGGGGGACGCGACCGCATGGGGTTCCTGAGGCTCTACGGGCGCGTGCTGTGGCTGCTCGGTGCCGACCGCCCGATGGCCTGGGGCCTCGGCGTCGCGGCGCTTGCATTGGCCGGGCTGCAATTCCTCGAACCCGTGCTGTTCGGCCGCGTGGTGGACCTGCTCGCCCGGTCGGAGAGGATGGAGCCCAGCGCGCTGTGGTCCGAGGCGACGTCGCTGCTGCTGATCTGGGCGGTGGTGGGCCTCGCCAGCATCGCCGCCAATGTCGCGGTCGGGCTGTTCGCCGACCGCATGGCGCATCGCAATCGGCTCAAGGTCATGCACGACTACTTCCAGCATGTCCTGTCGCTGCCTCTGTCCTTCCATGGCGACACGCAGTCCGGCCGGCTGATGAAGATCATGCTGGTCGGCACCGACAACCTGTTCGGCCTGTGGCTCGGCTTCTTCCGCGAGCACATCATCACCTTCGTCTCGCTGATCGTGCTATTGCCGCTGACCATGGTGATGAACTGGCGGCTTGGCCTGCTGCTGGTGGTCCTGGTCATCGTCTTCGCCGTCGTCTCGACGCTGGTGATCCGCCGCACCCAGGATGCGCAGGCGCAGGTCGAGGCCTTCCATTCGCGCCTCGCCGGCAATGCGCAGGATGCGCTGTCCAACGTCGTGGTCGTGCAATCCTTCACGCGCCTGAATTCCGAGGCGCGGATGTTCGGCGACATCATCCGCCAGGTGCTGGACCACCAGTTCCCGGTGCTGAACTGGTGGGCGATCGTCGCCGTCCTCACGCGGGCGGCATCGACCATCTGCGTCATCGCCATCTTCGTCTATGGCACGGTGCTGCATGTGCGCGGCCAGGCGACGGTCGGCGAGATCGTGTCCTTCATGGGCTTCGCCACGCTGTTGATCGGGCGGATGGAAGGGGCGGTCGGCTTCGTCTCCCACATGGTGTTCGTGCAGCCGCGCATCGCCGAGCTGTTCGGTGTGCTCGATGCCCGCTCGACGGTGCCGGAGGCGCCGGACGCCGTCGATATCGGCCGGGCCCAAGGCCATGTCGCCTTCGAAGGCGTCGGCTTCGCCTATCCGGGCGGGCCGCCGATCCTACGCGACGTTTCCTTCTCCGCCGCACCCGGCAAGACCGTCGCTCTGGTCGGCCAGACCGGCGCGGGCAAGTCCACCGCTATGGCGCTGCTGCAGCGGCTGTGGGACCCCTCCGAAGGCCGCATCACCCTTGATGGCCACGATTTGCGGCGGATCAGCCTCGAATCGCTGCGACGCAACATCGGCGTGGTGTTCCAGGAATCCATGCTGTTCAGCCGCACCATCCGGGAAAACCTGCTGGTCGGCCGCCCCGAGGCGACGCAGGAGGAGATCGAGGCCGCCTGCCGCCAGGCCGAGGCGCATGACTTCATCACCCGCCAGCCCCAGGGCTACGACACCATCGTCGGCGAGCGCGGGTCCAACCTGTCGGGTGGGCAGCGCCAACGCCTCGCCATCGCGCGCGCGCTGATCAAGAACCCACCCGTGCTGATCCTGGACGAAGCGACCTCCGCGCTCGACGCCGCGACGGAAGCCCGCGTGCAGAAGGCGCTCGCCGCGCTGATGGCGGGCCGCACCACCTTCATCATCGCCCACCGCCTGTCCACCGTGCGCGAGGCGGATGAGATCCTGGTCTTCGACGGCGGCCGCGTCGCCGAGCGCGGGCCCTTCGCCGAACTGGTGGCGCTTGACGGGCGCTTCGCGGAACTGGTGCGCACGCAACTCGCGGGCGGAGCCGCCGCGCCGGCGCATTGATGTCGCGCCGGATCCACCAGTCCTGGGTCGTGCTGGCCAGCATCGAGAACGCCCAGGCGGATCGTTGCGTCGACATCTTCAGCCGCCCGGATGGCAGTTTCGGCTTCGAGGAATTCCGCCGCGACGCCGAGGATGCCGGCGCCTGGACGCCGGTGCAGTATTTCTCGGCGCAATCCTACGCGACGCGGGACGCGGCCCTCGCCGCCGCGCGGCATGCGGTGCGCTGGCTGGCCGAGGCGCCGGATGCGGCTCACTGATCCGCGACTCGCGGCGCTTCCTGCTTGCACCGCGCCATTCGGCCCTGGCACACTCGCCTTCTGGTTGCGCGGACAGGGCTCGCCGGACCCCTCGCCTCGCTGCTGCCCCCGGCGCATCCCGTGACC
Organism: Roseomonas sp. SRI_022; assembly: GCF_057586215.1. Classification (NCBI taxonomy): domain Bacteria; kingdom Pseudomonadati; phylum Pseudomonadota; class Alphaproteobacteria; order Acetobacterales; family Roseomonadaceae; genus Roseomonas; species Roseomonas sp. SRI_022. Next base: position 48,366 of record NZ_JBYCZL010000004.1, on the reverse strand, counting down.
GCGTCCCGCAGGCCCCCCGGCCCGCGGCGGAGGAGGGAGCGGATATGCACATCAAGGACATCCTGCGTCACAAGGGTGAGGACGTGTTCTCCGTCGGCCCCGGAGAGGATGCGACGGCGATCGCGCGTTCCCTGGCGCAGCATCGCATCGGCGCCGCCCTGGTGCGCGATCAGGACGGCCACGTCCTTGGCATCATCAGCGAACGCGACATCGTTCGCGCCGTGGCGCGAGAGGGCGCGATCGCTTTGTCGCGCACCGCCCGGGACCTGATGACCGCCGACCTCGTGACCGCCACCCTGGCGATGTCGGTGGCCGAAGGCATGGCGATGATGACCGAGCATCGCTGCCGCCACCTGCCGGTGATGGAGCAGGGCCGGCTCGCCGGCATGGTTTCGATCGGCGACCTGGTGAAGGCCCGCATCGAGGAAGCGGAGAACGAGGCGGAATCGCTGCGCGCCTTCGTGACGGCGGCCTAGGTGGCACTGCGGGGCGGGGGCAGGCCCGTCCCGCGTCACCGCACCGGTCGCGCCGACGGGCGCCGCGTGCGACTCTCCTGCGACACGCTTTCGCAGGAGCCTGCCCGCCATGGATCTTCAACTCACCGGCAAGGTCGCCCTTGTCACCGGCGCTTCGGCCGGCCTTGGCCGCGCCATTGTCAGGATGCTGGCCGCGGAGGGCTGCCGCCTCGCCATTCTCGCCCGCCGGCGGCATCTGCTCGAGGCGTTGGCGGCCGAACTGCCACCCTCCGCCACGCCGCTGATCATCGAACAGGACATCTGCACGCCGGATGCCGCCCCGCGCATTCGTGATGCGATGCTCGGCCATTTCGGGCGCTGCGACATTCTGGTGAACAATGCCGGCGGATCGCGCCCGCAGACGGACCTTGGTGCCGATGCGGTGTGGGAGGAGGCGATGGAGCTGAACTTCCAGGCTGGCCGCCGCATCACCCATGCGCTGATCCCGGCCATGCAGGCCAACAAATGGGGCCGCATCGTCAGCCTGACCGGCACGGACGAGCCCTTTTCGATCAACCCCGCCAATGCGCCGAACGGGGCCGTGCATATCTGGTCCAAGGCGCTGTCGCGCGTGTTGGGGAAAGACGGCATCACGGTGAACTGCGTGCCGCCCGGCCGCCTGCGCTCCGAACAGATCGACGCCCGCGTCATGCCGACCGAGGAATCCCGCCGCGCCTGGGCAGAGAAGGAGGTGCCGGTCGGCTACATCGGCGAACCGGACGACCTTGCCGTTCTGGTCGCGTTCCTGTGCTCACCGCGGGCGCGCTACATCACCGGCCAGGTGATCCATGTCGATGGCGGGACCCTGCGATCAAGCCATTGAGTGACGGCGCGCCCGGTTCCACGCTGCACCGGCAGTCACTGTCCAGGACGGGTCCATGACCAGCAGCGCGACGCGGCACACGCATCACCATGGTGGCGGGGTGCCTGGCACGCATCTGCGCGCCGTCCTCGCGCGGTCGCGCCGCCGCCGCCGCGCGGGCGGGCCCCCGGCAACCCCGAGCCTCGGCGAGCGGCTTGCAGATACCGTGGCGGCGACGGTCGGGTCCTGGCGCTTCATCGTGGTGCAAAGCGGCCTGCTTGGCGTCTGGATCATCGGCAATGCCCTGGCGGGCGGCGGTGCGTGGGATCCCTATCCCTTCATCCTGCTGAACCTGCTGCTGTCCTTCCAGGCCGCCTACACGGCGCCCATCATCATGATGAGCCAGAACCGCTCCGCCGATCTCGACCGCGACCGCGCCACCGCCGACTACCAGGTCAATATCCGCGCCGAGGCCGAGATTGCGCTGTTGCACGAGAAGGTGGATTTGATGCGCGAGCGCGAACTCGACGAGTTGATCGGCCTGCTCAAGGGCGCGCTGGCGCGGCTTGAGGAACTGGAAGGGAAGGGCAGGCCAGCATGATCAATTCGGCGGTGGATTTCCTGCTGGATCTGGGCGGCAGCGTCGCGGCCCTGTTCGTCGCGCAGGACAGCCCGAATTTCGGCGTGGTGCGCGGCATGATGGCGACCATCGTGCTGGTGAGCATCGTGCTTGCCATCGCGCTGGCAGTGTGGCGCGGCAGGAAAGGCGAGTAGCGCCGCGCGGGGGCGTTCTCGGCTGGCGTGGAGCGGCGCGGCTATCCGTCACGTTCCGACGGCACCACGGTCGCGCGCAGCACCTCCTGGCCACGCAGGGCCACGATCTCGGCGGGAATACCGACGCGCTCGCCCATCAGGGCGCGCAGCAGGGCGTCCGCGCCGGTCGCGGCAATGCCGTCGATCGTGAGGATCACGTCGCCTTCGCGCAGGTCCGCCGCCGCTGCCGGCCCGCCGGGGGCGACGCGCATGATCCGCGCGCCGAAGCCCTGACCGTCCCGCCCCGCCGCATGCGCGAGCCTCCCAGGCACCGCCGCACGTTCCACCGCGATGCCGAGCACCGCGCGGCGCACCCGCCCGAAGCGCAGCACCTGGGTGAGCACATGCCGTGCCGTGTCCGCCGCGACGGCGAAGCACAGCCCCTGCGCCCCCATGATCACCGCCGTCGCGATGCCGATCACGCGACCGGCGGAATCCGCCAGCGCACCGCCGGAATTGCCGGGGTTCAGCGCCGCATCGGTCTGGATCAGGTCCTCGACGGGCCAGCCGCCATGCGCAGGCAGCGCGCGGCCCGTCGCGCTGATGATGCCGGCCGTGACGGTATTGGCGAAGCCGAGAGGATTGCCGATCGCGATCGCGACCTGGCCGACCCGCAGCCCGGCCGAATGGCCGAGTTCCGCCGCCGGCAGCGGGCCCTGCGCCTCGGCACGCAGCACCGCGATGTCGGTGGCACGGTCCTGGCCCAGCAGCCGGGCCGCGAAGCGCCGGCCATCCGGCGCGGTGGCCTCCAGCGCCTCGGCGCCGGCCACGACATGGGCGTTGGTCAGCACCAGCCCGTCGGGCGAGATCACCACGCCCGAGCCCGTCCCGCCGCCCCCGCTACGGCGCGTCGCGACATGCACCACCGCCGGCCCGACCCGTGCGACCGCCGCGATGACGGCGCGGGAATAGGCATCGAGCAGCGGGTCGTCAGTGGCAGGCAGGGGGGCGTCGAGCATGCTTCCCAATATGGGAATCTTCGTCGCGAATCACAGGGGCCGCTTCCCAGGCCGTTCCCGGCTTGGCAGGTTCGCGGCAATGGCAATCGTCGAAGTTCTCCTCGCGCTGATGGCGGCCTGCGTCGGCTTCGCGCTCCTCGCCCGCCGCACGCGGCTGCCCTATGCGGTCGTGCTGGTGCTCGGCGGCATGGTGCTCGCCTTCATCCCCGGCATGCCGGAGGTCGAACTCGACCCTGAGATCGCGCTCGCCTTCTTCCTGCCGCCGCTGTTGCAGGCCAGCGCCTATCGGACCGACTGGCATGCCTTCAAGGGCAGCATCCGGCCCATCCTCGCGCTGGCGGTGGGCGCCGTGCTCTTCACCGCGGTGTGTGTCGGCGTCGTGGTGAAGCTGCTGATCCCGGGCTTTCCCTGGGCGGCGGCGATCGCGCTCGGTGCCATCGTCGCCCCGCCGGATGCAGTCGCCGCGGCGGCCGTGCTGCAGCGCCTGCGCCTGCCGCGGCGCATCGTGACGGTGCTGGAAGGCGAAAGCCTGATCAACGACGCCTCGGCGCTGGTGCTCTACCGCTTCGCGGTGGCGGCCACGCTGGCGGGCAGCTTTTCCTGGACGGAGGCGGGGCTCTCCTTCCTCGCGCTCGCCGTCGGGGGGGCGGCGATCGGCTGGGTGGCGGGGTGGCTCGTGGTGCGCGCGGCGCGCCGGCTCGACGACACGCTGCTCGAGACCGCGGCATCCTTCATCGCCTGCTTCGGCTCCTTCCTCGCAGCCGAAGCGGTGCACGTGTCCGGCGTCATCGCCGTGGTCACGACGGGGCTCGTGCTCGGGCGTGCGCAGCACGGTTTCTCGGCCCGGACGCGGCGCGATTCCCGCACGGTGTGGCAGTTCATCGAATTCGTGCTGAACAGCCTGATCTTCATCCTGATCGGGTTGCAGCTGAACGGCATCCTCGGCCGGCTGCACGACTATCAGAACTGGCACCTCGCGCTGCTCGCGCTCGCCATTTCCGCCGTGCTGATCGTCTCGCGCTTCCTCTGGGTGCTGCCCGCGACCTGGCTGCCGCGCCAGATCCCATCGGTGCGCCGGCGCGACCCGATGCCACCGCTCAGCCATTCCATCATCATCTCCTGGGCGGGGATGCGCGGGGTCGTCTCGCTGGCCGCGGCACTCGCGCTGCCGGTGACCTTCCCCGAGCGCGACCTGCTCGTCTTCCTCGCCTTCTGCGCCATCCTCGCGACGCTGGTGCTGCAGGGCACGACGCTGGAATGGTTGATCCGGCGGCTGGGGGCGGAGGAAAAGCGCCGCACCACCATGCCGCATGAGGAAGCCGCTGCGCGCACGCTGATCGCCCATGCCTCCCTGCGGGAGATGGAGCGCCGCGCCGAGGACGTGCTGTCCGGCGCCATCGCGCAGGACCTGCTGGCCGAATACCGCGACCGCGTGCGGCTGCTGGACGGCATCAACCAGGGTGCGATCGCCGCCGAGCGTGCGTCGCGGCTCGAACACCGCCTGCACGCGCTGCGCGCCGGCCGGAACCGGCTGATCCGTCACCGGGACGAGGACGGGTTGGAGGAAGAGCTGATGACGCGGCTGGTCGAGGAGCTGGACCTCGAGGAGTTGCGGCTGCGGCGGCTGCTGGGTGCGGCGGATGCGTAGGGAGATCTGCGCGGTCCTGTTCTGCGGCGTGCTGGCCGCCATCGCCGCCGACGCGATCCTGGCCGAACTGGTCACCGCGCGTGAGGTCGGGAAGGTCGTGCTGATCGCCCTGCTCTGGCATGCCATCAGTCGTTTCTTCGAATTTCTCCTCGGCTGGAATCCGCACCCGCCGGCAAATCAGGACACGCCATGACGGACCTTCGCCAGGCCCTCGAAGAGGCGCGCCGCGCCCTGCTCGATCTGTCCACCCGCAACCGGCTGCTGTCGCTGCCGAAGCCCGGGCGTTCGCGTGGCGTCGTCATCCTGGATGACGAGGACGCGGATTTCGTCGAAGCCGCGCTCGCCGCCGGCCGTGCCTTCGGCTTCGAGGCCGCCGGCGAGGAAGTACCCGCGACACCCACCACCGAGGCGCCCGCCGAAGGCAAGCCGCGCCGCACCCGCAAGCGCACCAGCAAGGCCGCCGCCGAGGCCGAGGGCGTCACCCGCGCGGACGACACGATCAGCCGCGAGGACTGGCAGCGCGACGAGCTGCTGCGCGTCCGTCTGCCGCCGCCGGACCTCGCCCGCCGCCTGCGCGACCTGATGACCGATGCGCGCACGGCGCGCGAGGAGACTGGCGTGCCGACGCTCTACCTCGCGCTCGGCACGCTGTCCTGGCGCGATCCCGCCACACCCGAGACGGAACGCCGCGCGCCGCTCGCGCTGCTGCCGGTCATGCTGGAACGCGAGGGCGTGTCCCAGACCTTCCGCCTGCGCGCCGGTGCCACCGAGGTCGCCGAGAACCTGTCCCTGCGCGAGATGCTGAAGGTCAACTTCAACACCGCGCTGCCCGAGTTCGATGAGGCCTTGTACAACCCCACCGCCTGGGCCGAGGCCGTTGCGGGCGCGGTGAAAGATCGCCCGGACTGGTCGGTCGATGCCGATGCGCTTGCGCTCGGCCTGTTCTCCTTCGCCAAGTTCCTGATGTGGCGCGACCTGGGGCCGGAGGAGAATCCCGGGCTCGCCGACCACCCCCTGGTGCGCGCGCTGGTCGGCGGGGAGGCGCTGACGACGCAGCCCACCTTCCCCGATGACGCCGACGTGGATGAAGCGATCCCGGTCGAACGGCTCGACCATGTCGTGGACATGGACGGGTCGCAGGCGCTGGCAGCGGAATCCGTGCGCCGCGGCGGCCATGTGGTGATCCAGGGACCGCCGGGCACCGGCAAGTCGCAGACCATCGCGACGATCCTGGCGCAGGCCGTGCTCGACGGAAGGTCGGTGCTGTTCGTCGCCGAGAAGCTCGCCGCGCTGGAGGTCGTGAAGCGGCGGCTCGAGAATATCGGCCTCGGCGCTGCCTGCCTGGAACTGCATTCCGAGAAGCAGTCGAAGCGCGCCGTCCTCGACGAGCTGCGCGCGACACTCGCCCTGCCGCCGCCGCCCAAGCCCAACCGGCAGGCCGTGATCGACCGGCTGGCGACACTGCGTGGCCGGTTGAACCGCCACGCGGCGGCGATGCGCGGCGCCGCGGCGGCATCCGGCGTGCCGCTGCACCAGGTGATCGGCACGCTGGTCGGGCTGCGCCGCAAGGGCATATCGGTGCCCGACTTCACGCTCGACGCCGCGACCTGGGACGGCGCGACCATCGCGGCGAAGCGCGACGCGGTGCGCGACCTCGCGGCGCGCGCCACCGAAGCCGATGGCGCCAACAACCCCTGGCGCGGCGTGACGGCGGATCTGGGCCCGGCCGACGCCGACCGGCTGATGATGCGCCTGCCGGGTTGGATCCGCGCCTTCGCTGCCGCCGGCGCGCAGGCAGGCGGCACGGCGGGGCCGGCGGCCATCGCGGCTCGGCTGCGGTCTGCCGCCGCACTGCGCGAAGCGCCGGACCACGACAGGGCGGCGATGGGAAGTGCTGCCTGGCGCGCCGATCCGGCGCCGCTGGTGGCGCTGACCGAGGCCGTCGCGAAACTCGCCATCGCTAAGCGCGACGCGCGGCTGAAGCCCGGTGCGCTCGATGTCGGCGGGCTGGAGGAAGCGCGCGCGACGCTTGCGACATCGGGCGGCTTCTTCGGCTTCCTGAATTCCAGCCGGTCGGCAGCGCAGGCAGTCGCGGCGCGCGTCGCGCGCGACGGTGCCGATCCGCTCGCGGCGCTGGATGCCGCCATCGCGGGGCAGGCGGCGCGGGAACGCGTGCGCAGTGGCAATGCGCTGGGCCAGGCGGCCTTCGGCCGGCTGTGGCGGGGCGAGGACACCGATCCCTCCGCCATGTCGGCGCTGATCCTGTGGCGCCAGAAGCACGGGCCGGCCGCCGCCGCCGCGCTGGCGGCCGAGGCGCCGCCCGGCGACGCTGCCGTGCTGGAAGCGGCCGCGACCGCCTGGACCGAACTGCAGCAGGCGACCGGCCTCGACCCCATCGCCGCCTTCGGCACCGCCGATCCGTCCTTCGCCGCGCTGTCCGACCGGCTCGGCGCCTGGGCCGGGCAGCCGGAGGCGCTGCCGCTCTGGCAGGGCTGGCGCCGCGCGCGCGCCGAGGCGCGTGGCATCGAGCCCATCGTCGAACGCCTGCAGGATGGCCGCCTGTCGCCTGACACGGCCGAAGACGCCTTCGCCTATGCCTTGCATGAGGGCTTGTTGCGCGCGACGACGGCGCAGCATCCAGACCTCGCCGCCTTTGATGCCGCCGCCTATGACCGGGTGGTCACCGAATTCCGCGAGGCCGATCGCGCGCGCGTGTCGCTGACCCGTGCGGAGGCCGCGCGTGCGCATGCCGATCGCGTCAAGCAGGTGCGCGACGGCGCGCCGGGCATGACGGTGATCCGCGGCGAGATGGAGAAGAAGCGCGGCCACCTTCCCGTGCGCGAATTGCTGCTCCGCGCAGCACCGGCTGTGCAGCAGGCCAAGCCGATCTTCATGATGTCGCCGCTGTCGGTCGCGCAGTTCCTTGCACCGCCGCATGGGCTGCGGCCGGGACTGACCTTCGACCTGCTGGTGATGGACGAGGCGTCGCAGATCGAGCCGGTCGATGCGCTCGGCGCCATCGCGCGCTGCCGCCAGGTGGTGGTGGTGGGCGACGACCGGCAGATGCCGCCCACCCGCTTCTTCCAGCGCATGACGGGGGAGGAGGACGATATCGCACCGGAGGACGCGCCCGAGGCCGTTGCGGCGCGCGACGTCGAATCCATCCTCGGCCTGTGCAATGCGCGCGGCGTGCCTTCGGCGATGTTGCGCTGGCACTACCGGTCGCGCCATGAGAGCCTGATCGCGACATCCAACCAGGAATTCTACGAGAACCGCCTGCTGGTGCTGCCATCACCGCGCCCGCGTTCGGCCGAACTCGGCCTCTCGCTGGTACGCGTCGATGGCGCATGGGAGACCGGCGAAGGCGTCAACCGCGCCGAGGCGGAAGCCGTCGCGCAGGCGGTGATGCGCCACGCGAAGGAGACGCCCGGCGACACGCTCGGCGTCGCGGCCTTCTCGATCCGCCAGCGCGACGCGATCATGGATGCGATCGAGGCGGCGCGCCGCGCGGAGCCCTCCGCCGACGCCTTCTTCACCGACCACGCCGACGAGCCCTTCTTCGTGAAGAACCTCGAGAACGTGCAGGGCGATGAGCGCGACGCGATCATGATCTCGGTCGGCTACGGCCGAGACAAGGATGGGCGGCTCGCGATGCGCTTCGGGCCGCTGTCGATGGATGGCGGCGAGCGGCGGCTTAACGTGCTGATCACGCGGGCCAAGAAGCGTTGCGTCGTCTTCTCGGGCATCGGCGGCGACGACATCGATACCGAGCGCGCTTCGGGCCGTGGCGTCGCCGCGCTCAAGACCTTCCTGACCTTCGCCGGTGCGCCTGCCGCGGCGCCGCGCGGTGGTGGTGCCGCGACCGGCAGCCCCATCGCGGATGCCATCTCCGAGGCTGTGCGCGAGGCCGGCAAGGATCCCGTCCCGCATGTCGGCCTTGCCGGGCTGTTCCTCGACGTCGCGGCGAAGGGGGAGCAGGGCTACGAGCTCGGCATCGAGGCCGATGCCGGCGACTGGGCCGCACTGCGCTGCGCGCGGGACCGGGAACGCGGCCGCCCGAGCGCACTTGAGATGATGGGCTGGAAACTGGCCCGCGCCTGGTCGCTCGCCTGGTATGCGCGACCGGATGCGGAGGCGGCGAAGGTGCGGACGGCGCTCGGTTCCGCGCCGGTTGCTGCCGCGCCGGAAGCCACTGCCGCACCGGCGCCGCCGCCCGACCCAGGCCTCGCCGAGCCCTATCGTGAGGCTGCCCCGTCCCTCGCGCAGGGGCCGCTCGATGCGCTGCCTGCGGCCTCGCTGGCCGCTGCGATCGCGGAGGTGGTGGCGGTGGAGGCGCCGCTCACCGCCGACAGCCTCGCCGAGCGCCTGCGCCTCGCCGCTGGGCGCGATTCCCTGGCGCCAAAGGAGAAGGAGGCGATCCGCCAGGCGATGGGGATCGCGAAGTCGCAGCATGGCGTGACCGAGGCCGCCGGCCTGCTTGCCACAGCCGCGACGAAGGTCGCCCCGCGCGACCGCCGCGCCGCCGCCGCCCATCTGCGCCGCGCCGCCGCGGTGCCGCCCGCCGAGATCGCCGCCGCGGCGGAGGCGCTGCTCGCCCGGCGCGGCACCATGACCGAGGCGGAACTCGCCACGGCGATCCATGCGCTGCTCGGCCTCGATGCCGGGGCGCAGGTGGCGATCGCCGCGCGGCTCGCGGCGCTGGTGGGGGCGGGAACGATCCGGCTCGCCTGACCGGACGGACGCCTGCCCGCCCGGTGGCCGTTGCTTAGGCCGTCGGGGGCGGGCTGGCGCCGCGTGCCGCCTTCAGTTCGTCGCGGATCTCGGCGAGCAGCTTCTCCGACGCGGTCGGCGCCGGCGCCGCCTTGGCCTTCTCCACCGCCTGGGAGGCCTGCAGCTTGCTCAGCAGCTTCACCAGCCAGAACACCGCGAAGCCGACGATCACGAACTTGATCACGGCATTCAGGAAGGAACCGATCGCCAGCACCGAGGCGCCGCCCTGGCGCGTCGCCTCAAGCGAGGCACGCCGTTCGCCGAACAGCACGACGAACAGGTTCGAGAAGTCGATCCCCCCCATCAGGATGCCGACGATCGGGTTCAACAGATCCTCGACGACCGATGTGACGATGGCGGTGAAGGCGGCACCGATCACCACGCCGACGGCGAGGTCGATGACGTTGCCGCGCATGATGAAGGCCTTGAACTCCTTCAGCCACTCCGGCTCCTTGATCGGGATCTGGCTGGTGATCTTGTTCGCGAGGTCGCTCATGCGGTGTTGCCCTCTCCCAGGAGAATCGCGCGGCCGCCCGGGCGGGCAGCACCGTGATCATCCCGCGTCTTCAACGGCGTGACCAGAAGAAGGCATGGCCGGGCCGATCACCGAGACGCCAGGCCCGCATGCGCGGTCTGGCCGGTGCGGGCCGGCGCGTTCATCCTGGGCGGATGCACGCTCCCTTCGATCAACTCGTCACCTTCCTCTATGCCGAGGACCCCGAGCCATCCTGGCTCTTCTATGAGGATGTGCTCGGCCTTGCTCTGGTGCAGGACCAGGGGTCCTGCCGGATCTATGCGCCGGCATCGGGTGCGCGCGCCTTCCTTGGCGTGTGTCGCGCACGCGCGCCGCGCGTGACGGACAACCCACGCGTGCAGGGCGGCGCGATCGTCACTTTCGTCGTGCAGGATGTCGAAGGCTGGCACGCGAGGCTCAAGGCCGCAGGCGTCGAGGTGGCGACGGCCCCGGCACTGTCCGAGACCTACCGCGTCACCTCATTCTTCTTCCGCGATCCGGCCGGATACACGCTGGAGGTGCAGCGCTTCGAGCGGTCGGACTGGCCCGCGCCCGGGTAGTGACGCGACCGCCACGCGGTGCATCCGGGCCGGGCAGCTTGACAGATGCCGTCTCGCGCCCTCTCAAGGATGAGACTGGTCCGATCGTCATTCCCTTGGGCCGCGCCAGCGGGCATGCTGATCGCAAGAAACACGGGGGCTTCCTCTTGGCCGAGTTCTGGGCCGATTGGGGCGCGTTCGCCTATCTCGGCGCCGCGCTCTGGGCATTCTTCGAAGGGGAAACCTTCGTGCTTGCGGCTGCCGCCATCGGGGCGACGGTCGGCTTGGTCGATCCGTGGATCCTGTTGGCGTCGGTGTGGCTCGGGTCCTATCTCGGCGACCAGACGTGGTTCTATCTTGGCCGCCGCTACGGGCCGGGGATCCTGCGCCGCTTCCCGAAATCCCGCCCGCGGGTCGAAAGCGCGAACCGTCTGCTCGAGCAATACGGCACGCTGTTCATCCTGACCTTCCGGTTCCTCTACGGCATCCGCAATGTCGCCTCGATCGTCTGCGGCCTGGCGGGCTACAGCCGGCTGCGCTTCGCCGTGCTGAACTTCTTCGCGGCCGGCCTGTGGGCGGGCAGCTTTGTGACGGCGGGATGGTTCCTCGGCGCCTGGCTGGGCGTCGAGCGGCTGTTCTGGACGATCTGCGCCATCGCGGGTACCGCGCTGGTGTTCTTCGTGGCGCGGCACTTCTGGTGCCGGTCACGCGTGCGGGCGCGGGCGCCGGCGGAATGACTGCACCCGCCGGCGGCACTTTGGTTTGGGACGCGGCCGCCCCACCAACCCCGCCTGCGGATACGCCCGGCAAGGATGCCGGTCGCATCAGCCGCTCACCGCGACCCCGTAGCTGAAGGGCAGCGCGTCCCGCCGCAGCAGCGGCCAGCCTTGGGCAAGTTGCGCGCGCATCGTCTCAAGCGCCATCTCGCTGCGCGGCGCATTCTCGGGATCGTGGAAGATGATACTGGCGTCATGCGCGCCGATGATCACCGAGACATGGCCATAGGTGCTGCCGCCATGCGTCTTCATCCAGGGGATGAAGATCGGGCCCCACTTCCGCAGCGCGAGGTCCAACTCGGGGATTGAGGCCGGCAGGCCGCCATCCAATTCCACCAGATGCTCATTGGCCATGAGCGTCGGCAGCCAGCCGTAGGCCAAGGTCCAGTGGCCGGTGGTCGTGGTGCCGTCGGCCTGCGGCAACGGTCGTGAATAAAGGGCCGGCACACCCTGGCGCGGCCCGGCCTCGAAGCTGTAGGCGATCATGCAGGCGCTGGCGTACCAGCAGCCGGTCGGATCATCGAGGTGCTGGTTGCCGCCGAAGTCGAGCTGGCTGACGAACGGGACGTCGAGATACATGAGGTAGCCTCCTGTTCCCAGACAGGAAGGCTACGCCTTGCGGGCGCGCGCGCGCCATGAAGGAGGTCACACGCCCTTCACCGCGCGGCGAAGGGCGCGCGGGCGGGGTCAGCGTGCCAGCAGCCACTCCGGCAGGCCGGTGACGAGCGTCACGGGGAACACCGTGATCAGCACGACCGTGACGACAAGCATCAGGAAGAAGGGCAGTGAGGCCCAGGCAACCTCCGTCTGCTCCTTGCCTGTCATCGTCTGCATGACGAACAGGTTGAATCCAAGGGGAGGCGTGATCTCCGCGATCTCAACCAGCAGCACGATGAAGATGCCGAACCACACGAGGTCGAAGCCGGCACTCTGCACCATCGGGATGACGACCGAGGTGGTCAGCACGATCATCGAAACGCCATCCAGCGCAGTGCCGAGGATCAGGTACACCACTGTCAGCACCGCGATGATGCCATAGGGGCCGAGGTTCAACGCTGCGACGCCCTGCGCCAGCGCGGCGGGGATGCCGGTCAGCGCCATCGCCTTGGTCAGGAAGGCCGCGCCCGCCAGGATGAACATGATCATGCAGGACAGGCGCGTGGCACCCATCAGGCTGTCCATGAAATTGCGCCAGGACAGCGTGCCTGTCACGCCGGCGAGGATCAGCGAACCCAGCACACCGAAGCCCGCGGCTTCCGTCGCCGTCGCCCATCCGACGAACATCGTGCCGATCACCGCGATGATCAGCAGCGCGCAGGGGATGAGCTGGGCGCTGACGCGAAGCTTGTCCATGAATGGCAGCGCCGGTTCCTTGGCCGGCTGCTTCTGCGGATTCAGCATCGCCCAGACGACGATGTAGGCGCTGAACAGCACCATCACGAGCAGCCCCGGCAGGCATCCGGCGATGAAGACGCGCACGATCGAGACCTCGGCCGCCACGGCGTAGACCACCATGATGATCGACGGCGGGATCATGATGCCGAGCGTGCCCGAGGTGGCAAGCGAGCCGATCGCGACACCTTCGTCATATCCGCGCCTGCGCAGCTCCGGCAGCGCGATCTTTGAGACGGTCGCGCAGGTCGCCGCCGAGGAGCCGGAGACCGAACCGAAGATGCCACAGGCGAGCACGTTCACATGCAGCAGCCGCCCGGGCAGCCAGCGCACCCAGGGCGAAAGGCCGTTGAACAATTCTTCCGACAGTTTGGTGCGGAACAGGATCTCGCCCATCCAGATGAACATCGGCAGGGCGGACAGCGTCCAGGAACTGGTCGAATCCCACATCGCCGTGGCGAGGAAGAGACCCGGTTCCGGATGCATGGTGGAGATCGCGACGTAGCCGACCGCGGCGAGACTCATCGAGATCCAGAGCCCGAAGCCGAGCAGCATGCACAGCAGCACCAGCAGCAGCAGCGCGAGGGTGAGAAGTTCCATGGAGATCAGACCTCGGCCGAGAAGTCGCCGCGGGCGGCACGATCAAGCGCGGCCTGCACGTATTCGGGCAGCCTGCCCGAGAGGACACGAACCAGTTCGTCGATAATCGCGATCAGCAGGATACCGGCGCCGAGCGGCATCGCCGATTTCGGGATCCAGGTCGGGAAGGGCACCGTGCCCTGCGCTACTTCTTCGATCTCGATCGAGAAGAGCACGTCCTGCAGGGTGAACCAGGTGATCGCGGCCATCATCACGGCGGCGAGGCTGAGCACCGCGACCTCAACGGCGCGCCGCAGCCCGCCGGGGAGCTTCTCGATGAAGATACCGACGCGGATCAGCTCGCCGTTCTTGAAGGTACGGGCGAGCGCGAAGAAAGTGGTGGCGACGCAGAGATAGGCGGTGATGTCGTCGGCGCCGGGGAACTGCAGTTCCAGCTCGCGCATCACGACCTGGGCCATCATCACGAGGAAGATGAGCAGCAGCGACAGCGCAGCGAGACCGGCGGCCAGCGAATAAAGCGCATCGAGAGCGCGGCGAATCCCGGTCATGGCCGATGCCCCGGGGTTTGTGGTTTCGGGGTCATGCGTGGCGCTCCGTGGTCTCGAGGCTCATTCGTGGGCAAAAGCAGGCGGCCGGCGGGCCGCCCGCTGCCGATCATGCGACGGCGGCGCGGTAGGAGTCGATGAGCCGCTTGCCTTCGTCACCGGCCTTGGCGACCCATTCATCGACCTGGGTAGCGCCAATCCGCGCCAATCCCTGCATCAGTGCCGCGCTGGGTTGCTGCACTGTAATCCCACGCTGGGCGAGGGTGGCCTGCTGGCTCACCGTCTCGGCGTCCGACATCGCCCATCCACGCGCCTCGGCGGCCGCCGCGGCCGTGCGAATCGCCGCCTGCACATCGGCGGGCAGTCCCTGGAGGGCGCGCGTCTGCACGAAGATCGCATTCTTCGTGCGGGTGAAGCCGATGGGCGTGAAGACACGACAGAAATCCCATGCCTGTACATCGACGCCGGTGGCCGCCGAGGTGACCATCACATTCACCACGCCGGTGGCGAAGGCCTGCGGCACCTCGGCCTGCTGCACCAGGGTCGGCGTCGCACCGCACAGCGTCGCGAAGCGGTTGGTCAGCACGTTGAAGGTGCGCATCTTGGTGCCGCGCAGCGCGTCGACGGTGTCGATGGGCGCGTTGCTGTAGAAGCCGGACGGCGGCCACGGCACCCAGTAGAGCAGCGACAATCCCTGACGCTGCAGCCGGGCCTCGACATAGGACTTCTGCAACTCGGCGAGCTTGCGCGCCATCTCCGTGCTGGTCACCAGCTGCGGGACGCTGTCCACCTCGAAGAAGGGGTCCTCGTTGCCATAGGCCGACAGCAGGATCTCGCCGAACTGCACCTGGCCCGTCTGCACGCCCCGCTTGATGTCTGGCATGCGCAGCAGGGAGGCGTTGGAATGCAGTTGGATCTGGAGCCGGCCGCCGGAGGCCGCCTGCACCGCATCGACGAATTCGCGCATGTTGCGGGTGTGGAAATTGCCGTCCGGATAGGCGGTGGCGACCTGCCAGCGGGTCTGGGCCTGGGCTGTGCCGGACGCGGCAACGGCCAAGCTGCCGGTGGCCGCGAGCAAGCCGCGGCGGCGGATCGATTGCATACGGAAGCCCCCAGTTTGAGTGTTTTGAACGGGGGCATTCTCGGCGTCGTGCCTTGCACGGCGCAAGAGGAATGCCGCCTTGGAAATGATCAGGCGGCGGCACGATTGCCTTCGTCCTGGGCTGTCCCGGCGCGCCGTTGCACGCCGGGCACGCAGCCGTTCAGGCGGCCCGGTACTGTTCGAGCAGCCGGCGGCCGTCATCGCCGACGCGCGTCACCCACTCATCGGCCATGATGCGGCCCACCCGGGCGCAATCATCGAGAAGCTGCTGCGTCGGCTGCGTCACCCGCATACCGCGTGAGGCTAGCGCCGCCTCGGTTTCGCGCTGTGCCGCTTCGGCGAGTTCGTAGCCACGCGCCTCGGCGCGCACCGCAGCGGCTCGGATCGCATCCTGCACGTCGCGCGGCAGCCCTTCCAGCGCGCGGCGAGAGATGAACACTGCATTCTTCGTCATGGTGAAACCGAGCGGCGTGAAGACGCGGGCATAGTCCCAGGCCGAGGTATCGACGCCGGTCGCTGCCGAGGTGACCTGCGCCTGGACGACGCCGGTGGCGAAGGCCTGTGCGAGTTCCGCGGACTGCACCAGCGTCGGCTGCGCGCCGATCAACTGGGCGAAGCGATTGGTCATCGGCGAATAGGTGCGGAAGCGCGACCCGCGCAGCTGTTCGAGGCTCGTGACCTCCTGCTGCGCATAAAGACCGGCAGCCGGCCAGGGCACCATGTACAGCAGCGACAGGCCCTGCCGGCCGAAGCGCGTCTCGATGAAGGGCTTCTGCAGGTCGGACAGCCTCTTCGCCTGGGCGAAATTCGTCACCAGCTGCGGCAGCGCATCGGCATCGAACATCGGGTCTTCATTGGCGTAGGCGGTCAGCAGGATCTCGCCCATCTGGACCTGGCCGGTCTGCACGCCGCGCTTGATGTCAGGCATGCGCAGCAGCGCGCCATTGCTGTGCAGCTGCACCGCAAGCCGCCCGCCGCTTGCCTGCTCGATCTCCTGGATGAAGCTGCGGATGTTGCGGGTGTGCAGATTGCCGTCGGCATAGGCGGTGGCCATCTGCCAGCGCGTCTGGGCGTTGGCGACGGGCGCCAGGGCGGCGGCCCCGGCAGCACCCAGCAGGGCGCGGCGATGCATCGTCATGGTCCGGCGTATCCTCTCCTTGCGCCGCGGCGCGGGCCCGCGGCTTCGTGATGAGGCTACGCCGGATTCGGTGATCGGCTCAAACCGGCCAGGCGGCGGGGTCGGGGCCGGCCTGCGCCGGCGCCGGGGGCAACCCAGAACCTCTCAATCACTCTCCGGCGGAATGACATTGGTGGACAGCCCTTCCACCAGCACGTCGCGCATCGTCTCGGCACCCTTCAGCCGGATATCGTCCCATGCCTCGGGCGTGTGGAAGGCGATGTGCGGGCAGATGATCAGCCGCCCGGTCAGCCAGTCCTCGCGGTCGCGATAGGCGCGCAGCAGGTTCGGAATGTTGTTGGCCGGCGGTTCTTCCGGGATCACGTCGAGGCCGGCGGCGGCGACGTGGCCCTCCTTCATCACCTGCTCCAGCGCATTGATGTCGAGGATCGGCCCGCGCGCGGTGTTGATGACGACCGCGTTCTGCGGCAGCAGGCGCAGCTCGCGTTCACCCACCAGGCCGCGCGTGTTGCGCGTCAGCGGGCAATGGATGGACAGCACGTCGGCCTGGGCGAGCATCTCGTCCATCGTGCGGCAACGCGTCACGCCGATCGCGCGATCCGCGCCATTGGGCAGCGCCGGATCATAGAACACGACGCGGTAGCCCAGCGCCTTCGCGCGCAGCGCTGCCGCGGTGCCGATGCGCCCAAGGCCGAGCACGCCGAAGGTCTGCACATCCTGCCGGCGCACCGCCGGGTGGCGCATCACCGCCCAGGGTGCGGGGTTCGGCCCGCGCTGGGTGTCGTGGTACATCGTCAGCCCGCGCCGCAGCGCGAGCGCCATCAGCACCGCGAATTCCGCGACTTCCTGCGTGCCGTAGTCGGGCACGTTGCAGACCTTGATGCCGCGCGCGGCGGCCGCCACGCGATCGACGCGGTCATAGCCGACGCCCATCCGCACGATGACCTTCAGCTTCGGAAAGCGCGCGATCTGGTCCGCCGGCACCGCCATGCGCAGCGTCATCAGCCCTTCGACCTGCTGGCAGATCTCGTCGGGCAGTTCGGCGAGGGAGGTCTTGCACGCGCCCTGCAGGATGCGGACCGAAGGCCCCATGATCCGCTGTTCGAGCGAGGTGTCGGGATAGAGCCCCTCGGGCTCGACCACAGTCAGCGTCACGCGGTTTCCTCCATCATCTGCGGCGGAGGATGCGGGCGGTCGACCGGGGGCGCAAGGCGGGCCGGGGTCAGCGCGCGGGGCAGCGCCAGGTGCCGGCGACGGCGATGGCCTCGCTGTCCGGCATGCGGTTGTGCGGGATCTGCTGGACCAGGCCGGCGACGCGGAAGTGGCCCGACAGCCCGTCGGGCGCGATGGTCACGACGGCATCGGTGGCCGGGCCGTCCTCCGCGACGTTGCGTTCCCACAGCCGGTCGCCGGCGGCGACGGTGATGCGGAAGGCGCGGCCGAGCGTGACCGGTCCTTCGGCCTCCAGCGCGCCGGGACGAGGAAAGACTTCCAACGAGAACCGCGTCTGCGGGCCGTAGGCGATCCATTCAGGATTGAGATGCGCGATCTCCGGCGGGAAGTCCGGCCCGAACACCACGGAGTAGCCGGCGACGTGGCTCGGCGGCTGGTCGGGGCGCGGGGCCGGGCCGGTCCCGCTCGGCAGGCGCAGGCGCTGGGCCATCATGCAGCCATGTCGGGCGTCGGCCTGCTGGCGCAGCACGACATCGGCCTGCCGCACCTGCCCGGTGACGGCGTAGCGGATGCGGATGTCGCCATCAGGCGGTTCCGCCGGTGCGGCGCAGCCTGCCACCAGCAAGGCGAGGCTGGCGAGCATCGAAGCGCCGGGCGCCGTCATCGTCATCGAAGCGGCACCCTCCAGGATGGACCCCGCCGCCATCATGCCGGGCGGGGGCCATCCTGTCGCGGCGGCGCCGATGCGGGATCGTTCAGTTTGTGATCTGCGTCCGCGGCTGGATCGCAAGGCAGCTCGGCGAGCCAAGCTGGCAGACGGAGATGTAGGTGGCGCGCCGCCCGCAGCCGCTGACGCCGACCATGTATTCCGCGCGCTCAAGCCCGCGCCAGGCGATCGGCTGCAGCAGCTGGCTCGACAGCACCTCGGCGGTCGCGGTCGGGCAGTTCATTTCGAAGCGGGCGCGCTGCAGCGCGACCTGGGTGGCCACACCCTGCTCGTCGGCGAGGATCTGCTGCTGCGTCTCGCAACCGGCGAGGGCCAGGGCGAAGGCTGCGACCGGCAGGAGGGAGAGGCGGGGCATGGCGGGCATCCGGGGTGGTTGATATGCGAATGATCCGCAATTGCGATAAATCGCGCAAGCCGCCATTCATCACGCCGCTGGGGTGGCGTCGTCAGCCGGCTGGGCGGCTGGCTATACTTCCGCGGAGCGGCGCGACGGCGCCGGCGGATCCTGGGAACGGCATGGGGCGAACGGCATGGGGCAACGGAACATCCTGGTCACCGGCGCGGCGAGCGGCATCGGTGCGGCCGCCTGCCGGGCACTGGCCGGGCCGGGCGTAGCGATCGCGGTCCACACGCGCGGTAACCGTGAAGGCTCCGCCCGCACTGCCGAGGCCATCCGCGCCCGTGGCGGCGAGGTCTTCGAGATCTTCTGCGACCTGTCGGAAGCCGGCGCGCCGGAACAGGCGGTGCGCGAGGCGGCTGGGCTGCTCGGCGGGCTGGACGTGGTGGTGTCCAATGCCGGCTTCGCGGATCGGACGGCCGTCGCATCCCTGACCGACGAAGGCTTCGCGAAGAGCCACGACGCCATCGCGCTCGCCTTCCTGCGCCTGGCGCGGGAGGCCGGGCCGATCCTCCGGCAGGGCAGGGACCCGCGGCTCGTCGCCGTGTCCTCCTTCGTCGCGCATCTGTTCCGCAACGACGTGACGGCCTTCCCGGCCTCGGCCGCGGCCAAGGCGGCGGTGGAAGCGCTGGTCAAGGCGCTCGCGCTGGAATGGGCGCCGGATGTGACGGTCAATGCGGTGGTGCCGGGCTATACGCGCAAGGACCCCGGGGCGCATGCGGCTATGACGCAGGCGCAGTGGGATGCGATCGCGGCGCGGATTCCGCTGAAGCGGCTCGGCACGCCCGACGACGTCGCGGCGGCGATCGCGTTCCTGGCCTCGCCCTCCGCGGCCTATGTCACCGGGCAGTTGCTGCATGTGAGTGGCGGAATGGTGGTGTGACGCCGGGGGCTTGAAGGGGGGCATCGCCGGCGCCCCCCCCGGCCCCCGCTGACGGTGGACAAGCGCCGCGCGCCGGGTGCGCCTCGGATGCCGCGCTGTGATCTCGATAGCAGCGGCTCCGGGCACGGAGGTGGATGCTGGCCGATGCGTGGGTGAACCCCCATCGCGGAGGTCGTGCATGCCCTGGTTCATCGTGTCCTCGGCCGCGCTGATGCTCGCGCTCATCATGGGCACGCTGGTCAACGGCCTGACCGCCTTCTTCATCCCGATCGAACTCGCCGAGGGTTGGAAGCGCGCCGATATCGCCGCCATCAACTCGTTCGGCCTGCTTGGGCTTGCCCTCGGCAGCGCCGCGATGGGCTTCGTCGCCGATCGCATCGGCCTGCGCGCCATCTGCATGACGGCATCCATCGCGACGGGCCTGTGCCTGATGGCCGCTTCCCAGGTGACGTCCCCCTGGCAGGCCTATGCGGTGTTCTTCATCGCGGGGATGCTGGGCGGCGGCGCGATCTTCGCGCCGCTCTTCGCCGCCGTCGGCAACTGGTTTCCGGGCATGGCGGGCCTTGCCATCGGCATCGCGGCCGCCGGCCAGGCGGTGGGGCAGGGGGGCGTGCCGTTCCTCTCGGCCTATCTCATCGACGCCTTCGGCTGGCGCGGCGCGCTGCTCGCCCTCGGGGGCGGGACGCTGCTCATCCTGACGCCGCTCGCGACGCGGATGCGGGAAGCCCCGGCGGCCCGGGCGGCGGCCGGCGTAGCATCGGCACCACCGGTCCCGGTCCGCGTCGCCGTACCCATCCTGAGCGCCGCCGTCTTCTTCTGCTGCGCCTGCATGGCCGTCCCGCTGATGCACCTGATGCCGCTGATCCAGGGCTTCTGCATCTCGGCGACCGATGCGGGCAGCGTGATGCTGGCGATGCTGGTCGCCGCCATCGGTGGGCGGATCGCCTATGGCAAGCTGTGCGACGTCATTGGGCCGGTGCAGTCCTGGGCCGTGGCCTCGGCGCTGCAACTGATCGGCGTCGCCGCCTTCACCCAGTTCGAGACCTGGGGCGGCTTCATGGGCTTCGGCGTGGTCTATGGCTTCGCCTATGCCGGCGTGATGACGAGCATCCTGGTGAGCGCGCGCGCCCTGACGCCGGCCCATCGGCGCGGGGCGCTGATGGGGATCATCCTGTCATTCGCCTGGCTCGGCCACGCCGCCGGCGGGTTGCAGGGCGCGGTCGGCTTCGACCTGACGGGCAGCTACGTGCCCGGCTTCATCGCGGGCTCGGTCGCGGGCGCGGTCAATCTTGCCCTGGTCGCGGCGCTGCTGCTGCTGTCCCGCCTGCAGGCGCCGCCGCGCGTGGCGCCGGCCTGAGGCCACGCGGCTGCGTCCTCCCGGCCTCAGGCGATGGCTGGAATTCGGCGCCCAAAAGGCCGAGGCTTTGCGCGTGGTTCGCCGACGATCGCGAAGGTGCGTCGATCCCGCCGCGCGACCGATGCCAGGGATTTGCGATGATGCCGATGACGCGCGAGGGAGCGGAAGGCAGCACGGGGCGGGGCGGGGCGGGGCTGCTCCAAGTCCTCGCCCTGCTGGTCGCGATAGTCGCGCCGGCACAAGCGCAGGACCGTGCCGCCGTCCATGGCGGCCCCGTCCGTGCGCTGGCCGTGCTGCCGGGCACGCTTGCCTCGGCCGGCTTCGACCAGTCGGTGATCTTCTGGGACCTCGCGGCGGGACGGGCGCGCGCGGTGGTGCGCTGGCATGCCGGGGCGGTGAATGCGCTGGCGGCGCTGCCGGATGGGCGGGTGGCCTCGGGCGGGGAGGATGGCCGGATCGCGGTCTGGGGCCCCGACCCGCGCAATGGCGTGCCGCAACGCGTCCTGCTGGGACATGACGGGCCGGTCGCGGGATTGGCGGCGCGGGATGGCGTGATCGCCTCCGCATCCTGGGACGGGACGGTGCGGCTCTGGGCGGAGGACGGGACGGCCCGGGTGCTCGAGGGCCACCGCGGCAACGTCAACGCCGTTACCTTCCGCGCCGATGGGGTGCCGGCCAGCGCCGGCTTCGACGGCACCATCCGCGCCTGGGGGCCGGATGAGGTGATCGCCGAATTCGCCCTGCCGCAGAACGCCCTGGCGGCGCTGCCGGATGGCGGGCTGGCGGCGGCGGGCGTGGATGGGGCGGTGCGGCTGATCCCGCCGGCCGGCGCAGCGCGGGAGGTGCTGTCGCTGGGACGGCCGGTGGTGGCGCTGGCGGTGAATGCGGCGGGCACGCTGCTGGCGGCGGCCTCGCTGGGCGGTTCCGTCGCGGTGCTGGGCCTGCCGGAGGGCCGCCTGCTGCACACGCTCGACGGCCCCGGCACGCCGGTCTGGTCGGCCGCCTTCGATGCGGATGGGCGGACGTTGTGGACCGGCGGGGCGGATCGACGGGTGCGGCGCTGGGATGCGCTCGCGGGTCGCATGATCGGGCCGGTCGGCGATGCGGTGGATGCGCCGCTGGCCGAGGGCCTCGACCCCCATGGCGCGCGCGTCTTCCGTGCCTGCGCGGCCTGTCATTCCCTGACCGCGGAGGGTGGCAACATGGCCGGGCCGACGCTGCATGGGCTGTTCGGGCGGCGGATGGGCAGCGTCGCCGGCTATGCCTATTCGGACCGGCTGGCGCGCGGCGACATCGTCTGGACGCCGGAGACGGTGGCCGACCTGTTCACCCGCGGGCCGGATGTGGTGACGCCTGGGACCAAGATGCCGGTGCAGACAGTCGGCAACGCTGAGGACCTGGCTGCGCTGCTGCGCTTCCTGGACGTCGCGACGCGGTAGCGGAGGGCATCGTCATGGCCATGTTCGTCCATATCGCCGACAGCCGGGACACCGCTGCGATCCGCCGGTCCGGCCTGCGCGCGTATGGCTTTGCGCTGCAGCCAGGGGCAGTGCACGCCGGTGGCGACCCTTTGCCCGGCCGTGCGGTGTTCTGCGTGCCGGTCGTGCCGGACATCCAGGCCAGCCTGCAATGGCTGCGGGTGCTGAAATGCGACGGGCACCGCACATCCTGCGCCGTGCAGTTCCGCATCGGAGATGCCGAGCCGGTCTTCGCCGCGCATTACCGCGCCTGGCCACGGCCGATGACGGCGGCCGAGGCGGTCCGGCTGTTCCTGACGCATCCCGATCCGCGCGGGCTGCAAGTGCTGGTGCCGCGCGGCGTGGCGGCGCGGGAGATCCATCGCATCCGCGCCGTGCCGCAGAATTTCGGCTGGCGCCACTACCCCGAGGCCCATGGCCAGGAACGACGCTGGCCGGCCAAGGGCGAGATCCGCGCGCGCCGCCAGAGGGACCTGGTCAACGCGCACTGGCCCATCGGCTGAGGCGCGGCGCCATGATCGGAAGCCGTCGCTTCAGCGCGAGGTGCTCCCGGAGAACTTCCCCGTGCCGTCATAGCTGCGCGTGCCGCTCGGCCCGCGTTCCGTCACGCCACCATAGCGGCCCGATCCGTCATAGGTCTGGACGCGGTTGCCGCTGCGCTCGCCGTAGCCCTGATAGCGCCCCTGGCCGTCATAACGTGTCACGCGGTCGCCGCTGCGCTCGCTGTATCCCTGGTAGCGTCCCTGCGCGTCGTAAGTGGTCGCGCGCCCGCCGCTGTGCTCCGTGTAGCCCTGATACCGCCCTTGCCCGTCATAGCGGGTGACGCGGTTGCCGTTGCGTTCGGTGTAGCCCTGGTAGCGGCCCTGCGCGTCGTAGATGTTCTGACGTTGCGCCGCTGCGGGGGCGGCCATCAGCAACAGCGGCAGGATGGCGATGGCGAGACGGCGCATGATCCAGCCTCCGAACAAGTAGCCGGAGGTTAGCATGTTGCGGCGGCGTCACGGAAGCAGGCGGTGGATCGTCACCTCGCGCAGCGTGCGGTCTTCGAGTTCCAGCGACGTCGCGACGGCGTGGCGCACGAGCGGCTGCAAGCCCTCGGCGGGCAGGTAGGCGCGCCCTGGATCGGCGAGCAGCACCTCCGCCCCGGCCGCCGCCATGGCGCGCAACCAGGGCAGGATATGCGCGGTCATCGGCGCCTCGTAGCAGACGTCGCCGGCGAGGATGACGTCCCAGCGGCGGGGCGCGCCCACGATGTCGCCATCCGGCGTCGCGACCTCCACGCCGTTCAGCGCCGCGTTCAGCCGCACGGCGGCCAGCGCGAGCGGGTCGATCTCGGCGGCTTCGACGGATGCAGCACCGGCCATGGCAGCGGCCACCGCGGCGATGCCGCAGCCCGCCGCGAAGTCCAGCACGCGCCGCCCGGCCACGCGCGAGGGATCGTCCAGCAGCAGCCGCGCCGTCGCCTGCCCGCCGGGCCAGGCGAAGGCCCAGAAGGGTGGTTCGATGTTCTGTTCGGCGAGCCAGGTCTCGGTCGCCTGCCAGATCGGCGTGATCTCGGTGGCGAGGTGCAGCGCGATCTCCGGCACCAGGCTCGTGCGCGCGATGGTGGTGTGGGTGCGGACGAAGTCCTCGGGACTCACAGCCGGCCGATCAGGAAGGCAAGCGCCACCGCCAGTCCCACATCGCGGTTCGCCTTGAACAACTGCAGGCACAGCGCCGGGTCGCGGATGTCGAGTGCCACCACCTGCCGCGCCAGCAGCCCCGCCGGCAGCAGCAGTGCCGGCGCGAACCACCAGGACAAGCCACCGAGCCAGCCGGCAAGGCCCAGCAGCGCGACCATCGCCGCGTAGCAGCCGACCAGGAAGGGCCGCGTGCGATCCCCGAAATGCAGGGCGGTGGAGCGGATGCCGACCAGCGCGTCATCCTCGCGGTCCTGATGCGCGTAGATCGTGTCGTAGCCGAGGATCCAGAAAAACCCCGCCGCCCACAGCGCAATGGCTGCCGCATCCAGCCCGCCCGTCGCCGCCGCATAGCCGGTCGGCGCCGCCCAGGAGAACACCAGCCCCAGCATCGCCTGCGGGAAATCCGTCACCCGTTTGGCGAGCGGATACAGCGCGATCGGCACCAGCGACAGCACACCGAGCAGGATCGCCACAGGCGTCAGCATCAGCAGGATGCCGCAGGACACCACCAGCAGCGCCGCGAGGAACGCCAGCGCCTGCTGCGGCCGCACCGCCCCGGAAGCAAGCGGCCGCCCCGCCGTGCGCTCCACCTGGCGGTCGAGGTCGCGGTCCCACAGGTCGTTGACCACGCAGCCGGCGCCGCGCATCAGCACCGCGCCCAGGCCGAACAGCAGCGTCAGCCAGAGCCCACGACCCCAGGACGGTGCGACCATGGCGAAGGCCCACAGCCCGGGCAGGAACAGCAGCCAGGACCCGATCGGGCGATCGAGGCGCATCAACAGCGCATAGGGGCGCCAGCCCTCGGGCAGGCGCGCGACCCAGCCGCCGGCGCGGATGTCGGTGTAACCGCTCACGCGGCGTATAGAGGCCACGGAGACCCTGCATGTCCACCCCGCGATTCTTCCTCGACACGCGCCTTTCCGAAGGGGCGGAGATCCCCGGCACGCCGGCCCAGGCGCATCACCTCGGCACCGTGTTGCGGCGCGGCCCTGGCGATGCGGTGGCGGTGTTCAATGCACGGGATGGCGAATTCGCCGCGCGCGTCGCCGCACTTCGCAAGGATCGTTGCGCTTTCGCGTTGGGTGAGCGCCTGCGCGCCCCGGCCCCGGAACCCGATCTGCGCCTGGTGGTCGCCGCACTGAAGCGCGATGCGCTCGACTGGGTGGTGGAAAAGGCGACGGAACTCGGCGTGGCCAGCGTCCACCCCGTCACCACGCGGCGCAGCGTGGTGGACCGCGTGAACCTCGACCGGCTGGGTGCCATCGCGCGCGGGGCGGCGGAACAATGCGAACGGCTGTCGGTGCCGGTGATTCACCCGGCCCAGCCGCTGCATGCCGCGCTCGATGCCTGGGACGGCGCGCCGCTGCTGGTCGCCGCCGAGCGCAGGAATGCATTGCCGATCCGTCACGTCGTCGAATCGCTCAGCCTTCCCTGCGGCTGGCTGGTCGGGCCCGAGGGTGGCTTCGAGGGGGGCGAACTTGACGACGCAACCCGTCGTCCCTTTGTTACTGCCGTTGCCCTCGGCCCCCGCATCCTGCGGGCGGAGACGGCGGCAGTCGCGGGCCTCGCGGTGCTTCAGGCACTGGCGGGAGACTGGGACCGGATCTGAACGCGCCGCGTCCTGCGGCGCCCGCGGAAGGGCTGCATGTCGAATCCTGGCGAGTCGGATCCCACGCCGATCACCTCCGCGCGTCAGTTGTCCGGGTGGTTCGCCGCCGGCAGCAAGCCGCGCGACCAATGGCGCATCGGCACCGAGCACGAGAAGTTCGGCTTCCGCCGCGACACCCTCGCGCCGCCGCCCTACGAACCCGGCGGCATCCGCGCCATGCTCGAAGGGCTGATGCGGTTCGGCTGGGAACCCATCCTCGACCGCGGCAACCCGATCGGGCTGAAGCGTGGCGATGCCTCGGTCTCGCTGGAACCCGGGGGGCAGTTCGAATTGTCGGGCGCGCCGCTGCGCACGCTGCACGAGACGCATGCCGAAACGGCCGAGCATCTGCGCGAGGTGCGCGAGGTCGCCGAACCGCTCGGCCTCGGCTTCGCGCCGCTCGGCTTCCATCCGCTGGCGACGCGCGAGCAGATGCCGTGGATGCCAAAGGGTCGCTACGCGATCATGCGGGAATACATGCCGCGCGTCGGGCATATGGGCCTCGACATGATGCTGCGCACCTGCACCGTGCAGGTGAACCTCGACTTCGGCGACGAGGCCGACATGGTCGAGAAGCTGCGCGTCTCCCTCGCATTGCAGCCCCTGGCGACCGCGCTGTTCGCCAATTCGCCCTTCGCCGAGGGCAAGCCCAACGGCTACCGTACGCTGCGCGGCAAGGTCTGGACCGACACCGACCCCGACCGCACCGGCATTCCTGCCGTGGTGTTCGAGGACGGCTTCGGCTTCGATCGCTTCGCCGACTGGGTGCTCGACGTGCCGATGTACTTCATCATGCGCGAGGGGCAGTGGATCGATGCGGCGGGCCAGTCCTTCCGCGCGTTCCTTGAAGGCCGTGCCGAGAAGCTCAAGGACCACACGGCGACGATGGGCGACTGGGCGGACCACGTCACCACCGTCTTCACCGATGTGCGGCTGAAGCGCTTCCTCGAGATGCGCGGCGCGGATGCCGGCGCGCCGGCCTATCTGACCGGTCTGCCGGCCTTCTGGGTCGGGTTGCTGTATGACGATGCCGCGCAGAAGGCGGCCCGCGCCCTGACCAAGGGCTGGTCGGTTGCGGAACTCCGCGAACTCCGCAACGCGGTGCCGGCGCAGGCGCTGACGGCGAGCATTGGTGGTCGTTCGCTGCAGGACGTGGCGCGCGACGTGCTCGCCATCGCCCGCGACGGGCTGAAGGCGCGCGGGGAGGGGGAGGAGATGCATCTCGACCCGCTCGACGCCATCGTCGCGACCGGGCAGACCCAGGCGGATCGCTGGCTGGAACGCAATGCGACGGCCTGGGGCGGCGATGTCGCGAGAATCTTCGACGAAGCGGCGGTCTGATCGGCGCGGCCCGGGAGGCCGCTGCGATGATTGCGGTTTCATCGGCATGCATCCGATCAGCATGCGCTGCGTTGCATGACTGACCTGTGGTCAGGAGGCACGCATGTGGAAGATCGCTGCCATCGCCTGGATGCCGATCAGCGCGGTGCTGTTCGGCGCCTTCATCGTCATCGTCACGCAGTTTCCCGGATTGCTGCGTGACTTCACCGCCGGCGCGCTGGCGATCTATGGCGCGGCGGCGCTGAGCACCGTGCTCGCCGCGCCGCTATCCTGGTGGGTGGCGCACCGGATGCTCACGCGGCGCGAGAAGCATCTCATGGATGCGATGGCCGGGCGGCGCTGACGGCGATCAGAGGTCCGCGAGCCCGCCCAGGATTCCGCCGACCACCTCGAGCGAGACCTTCGCCACCTCAACCGTGGCGCCAAGCACCGCACCCGTCGCATCGACGACCACGCCGGCCGCCTGCGCGGCGAGGTCGAGCGCCCCGCTCGTTGCGACATCGAGCGCGAGTTCCGCCCCATCTGCCACCGTCTCGATCCCGCTGCCTTCCGCCTGGCGCCGGGCCTCCTCGCGCTTCTGCTCGTCGAGCAACGCCTCGGGCGGCGGCAGCGGCGGGGCGGGGATCATCGGGACCTCCTGGTTTGTTTCCGTCAGTCTGGCCGGCCCCGCATCAGGCCACGATGAACCGCTTCATCAGACGGCCGTGCCGCCCACCGTCAGCCCCGCCATCTTCAGCGTCGGCTGACCCACGCCGACCGGCACGCCCTGCCCCTGCTTGCCGCAGGTGCCGATGCCAGGATCGAGCGCCATGTCGTTCGCCACCATCGTCACCTTGGTCAGCGCATCCGGCCCGTTGCCGATCAGCGTGGCACCCTTCACCGGCGCGCCGATCCTGCCGTCCTCGATCAGATAGGCTTCGGACGCGCTGAACACGAACTTGCCGGAGGTGATGTCCACCTGCCCGCCGCCGAAATTCACCGCGTACAAGCCGCGCTTCACGCTCGCGATCACCTCGCCCGGTTCATGCGCGCCGCCGAGCATCACGGTGTTGGTCATGCGCGGCATCGGGATATGCGCATAGGATTGCCGCCGCCCATTGCCGGTGGGCGCGACGCCCATCAGCCGCGCATTCTGCCGGTCCTGCAGGAAGCCGGTCAGGATGCCGTCCTCGATCAGCACGGTGCGGTTGGTCGGCGTGCCTTCGTCATCGACGGTCAGCGACCCGCGCCGGTCGGGGATGGTGCCGTCATCAACCACCGTGACACCCGGCGACGCGATGCGCTGCCCGAGCAGCCCCGCGAAGGCAGACGTCTTCTTGCGGTTGAAATCGCCTTCCAGCCCGTGGCCGATCGCTTCATGCAGGAGGATGCCCGGCCAGCCTGACCCCAGCACCACTTCCATCTCGCCCGCAGGTGCCGGCACGCTGTCGAGGTTCACCAGCGCCTGGCGCAGCGCCTCCTCCACACCGGCCTTCCAACTTTCCTCCGTCAGGATCCGCGCATAGTCGAAGCGTCCGCCGGTGCCGAAGGATCCGGTCTCGCGCCGGCCATCCTGCTCCACCACGACCGAGACATTCACCCGCACCAGCGGCCGCAGGTCGGCGACGCGCTGTCCGTCGGGGCGGATGATCTGCACCGCCTGCCATTCGCCGGTGATGGAAGCCATCACCTGCTTCACCCGCGGATCGCGGGCGCGGGCGAAGGCATCGATCTCCTGCAGCAGGGCGGTCTTGGCGGCGAAATCCATCTGCGTCAGCGGATTGGCATCGGCATAGAGCCGCGCGTTGGTCGCCCGCGGCCCGGCCTCCAGCACGCCGGACCGGCCCTGGCGCACGGCCTTCACCGTCTCCGCCGCGCGCGCCAGCGCTGCATCGGACAATTCGCCGGCATGGGCATAACCGGCCGCCTCGCCGGACACCGCGCGCAGCCCGAAGCCGCGCGTCGCGTCGTAGGAGGCTGAGCGGATGCGGCCATCGTCGATCGCGATCGCCTCGCTCTCCCGGTATTCCAGGAACAGCTCGCCATCCTCGCAGCCCTCGGTTGCCTCGCGCAGGCGGGCCTCGGCGGCATCGCGGTCGAGCAGCCCGAAGAACAGGGCATCGGTGGTGGCAAGGGCCGTCATGTCGTCTCCTGTGGTGCCGCGCTCTCAGAGATGGTGATGGCGCGCGGCAGGCGAAGGGTCGCGGTGGTGCCGACACCCGGCTGGCTGTCGAGCGCGAGGGACGCGCCCATGGCTTCGGCGAGCAGCCTGGCAAGGTGCAGCCCGAGCCCCGAGCCCGGATAGCGCCGGGCGAGAGAGGATTCCAACTGGGTGAAGGGTTCGAAGGCGCGCGGTATGTCGGCCTGTTCCATGCCGATGCCGCTGTCGATGACGCGGAACAGCAGCCCATCTGCCCCGTCGCTTGCGGCCTCGATGCGCACGGACCCGCCCGCCGGGGTGAACTTCACGGCATTGCCGGCCAGCACGTTCAGGATGCGGCGCAGCCGCCTTTCGTCGCAGCGCGCGCGCGGCAGGCCGGGCGCGGCCTCAACGGCAAGGCTCAGCCCCGCCGCCTCGGCTTCCATGCCGACCGTCGCCGCAAGGCTGGCGAGCAGCCCGGCCGGCTCGACCGGGATCATGCCGGCCTCGGGTTCGGCGCCGCCGACGCGAGTGACATCGAGGATGTCATTGATCAGGGACAGCAATTGCCGCCCCGCCTCGCGCACCGCACCGGCATACTCGCCGATGCTCTCCGGCGCGGGGTTGGCCAGCAGCGCCTCGGCATAGCCGATCACCGCCGAGAGCGGCGTGCGCAGCTCATGGCTCATGGTGGCGAGGAAGCGGGACTTCGCCTCGCTCGCGGCTTCCGCCGCGGCACGGGCGCGTTCCAGCTCGTCGCGCACATGGCGGTCCTCGGTGACGTCGGTATAGGTCCGCACGAAGCCGCCGGTGGGGGTGCGGTCGGTCGCCACCTCGATGATCCGGCCATTGGGGCGCCGGCGGATGTAGTGGTCGGGCGCCTGCAGCGGGCGGTTCCACAGCGCGCTGTCGGCGCGCGTTTCCTCGAAGGGCATGGCGAATTCGCCGCGCTCGGTCTGCCGTCGGCGCATCTCGGCGAGCGTCGTGCCCGGGCGTACCTCCTCCGGCGACAGCCCGCACAGGTCGGCGGCCAGAGCATTGCAGGCGAGCAGCCGGCCCTCCGCATCGAACAGCGCGATACCGTGTCGCATGTTGTCGAGCATCACCCGCAGGATGTCGGCGCGCTCGCGGGCTTCGCGCTCGGCCTCCGCGCGGGCGGTGATGTCGATATGGGTGACGACGAAGCCACCACCGGGCGTTGGGTCGGAGGACACCTCCAGCACGCGCCCGGTCGGGGTGCGTCGCACCATCCGGTGTGGGCGGCTGCGGTCGAGCGTGAGGGCGGCGCGCAGGATTCGCCCGGCTTCCGGTTCCGGCCCGAGTCCGCCGGTCGCGTGCAGTTCCTGCACGAGCTCATCAAGCGTGGCGCCTTGCCGGATCGCCCCGGGCACATGCCCGGCGAGTTGACCGGCCAGCGCATTGGCCGCCACCACCCGCCGGTCCGGCCCATAGACGACGAGGCCGTGGCGCATCGATCCCATGGCGGTCTCGAGCAGTTGGGCGCGCTGGCGCGCTTCCTCCTCGGCCCGCCAGAGCGCGGTGATCTCGGTGACGACGGAGATGTGCCCGCCATCAGGCAGCGGCGCGGTGCGCACGTCGAGCGCGGTGCCGTTGGCGCGCAGCCGGCGGCGTTCCTGCGGGCGGGACAGGTCGCGCGCCATCTCCCGCGCATAGACCGCCTCGGCCTCGCCGGGCCCGTATTCGCCGGCCGCGGCGCGGCGCTGGATGACGTCGTGCAGCGTGTCGCCGACCTGCAGCGGCGCGCCTTCCATCAGCCGCGTATAGGCATCGTTGAACAGCGCGACGCGACGATCCGGCCCCCAGACGCTGATGCCGTGGGGCAGCGCCTCCAGCACGCCGTCGAGGATGGCGGCGCGGCGACGTGCCTCGTCCTCGGCCTGGCGCAGGTCGGTGACCTCGTCGGTCTCGATCAGGAAGCCGCCATCGGGTTCGGGGGTGCTGTGGAACCGCACGATGGTGCCGTCCATGCGCTCGCGCTGGCCTTGCAGCATCCGGCGGCGATCGGCGGCGATCACTCCCGCGGCGTAGTCGCGGTCGCGGCTGGTGGGGAATTCCCCGTGCGTGGACAGCGCCTCCATGATCTCGGGCAGGGTCGGGCGGCCGGCGAGGATCTCGGGCGTCGCGCCCGTATGGCGGCGGTAGGCGGGGTTGTGCACGGTCAGCCGCTGCGCGGTATCGAACAGCGCGACGCCGCCGCGCTGGCTGTTCAGCACGCGTTCGAGCAGCGCGGCACGGGCGCGCGCGGCCGCCTCCGCCCGATGCAGCGCGGTGATGTCGACCGAGCACAGCGCAAAGCCGCCGCCGGGCAACGGCAGGCTCGTCACCTCCGACAGGCGGGCGCCGTCGGCACTGCGCAGATGGCGGAGTTGCAGGCTGGTGCGGTCCTGATGCAGGGCCTGCGCGGCAAGCAGGGCCGGATCGCCGGGGCCGAGCATGCCGCGGAAGGCCAGCAGGCGCAGCATGTCGCGCAGCGGCGTGCCCGGCGGGAAGCGTGCCGGGGCCGCCCCGGCTTCCCCCCACAGCGCGGCATTGGCGAGGACGAGCCGATCCGCCCCATCGACCACCATGATGGCGTGGGGCAGGGCCTCGATGGCCCGGAGAGCGGCGTCCCCGGGGGTCACTCGGGTCCGGCCGGCGGCGCCGGGCGGCGCAGCGCATGGATGGCGAGCAGCGCCCCGGTCAGCACCAGCACCGCGACGGCCTGGTGCAGCGTGCCGAGCCAGGGCGGCACGACGGCGAGCAGCGTGGCGATGCCGAGCGCGTATTGCAGCGCCACCGCAATGGCGAGGCCCATCACCGCCCCGCGCACCCGCCCGCGCGGCAGGGCCCGGATGGCAACGAACGCCGCCCATGCCGCCACGGCCAGCGTCAGGGTCGCGAGCAGCCGGTGGTTGAACTGCACCGCCGGAATATTGGCGGTGAGGTTCTTCCAGCCCGGCTCCAGCACCCAATAGCCCTGCGGCACGAGGCGGCCCTCCATCAAGGGGAATGTATTGTAATCGAAGCCCGCACGGATACCCGCAACGAAGCCGCCCGCCAGCATCGCTAGCACTGCGAGCCCGGCCGCCGCATGCACCAGCGGGCGCAGCTTGGTCGGCACGGGTGCCGTATCCGGCCGCGGCCGCAGCAGCGTCATCGCCGTCCAGAGCAGCACGCCGAACAGAAGGAAGGCGAGGCCGAGATGGATCACGAGGCGATAGGGCGAGACGGCGGTGCGGTCAGCCTCGAAGCCCGAAGCGACCATGAACCAGCCGACCGCGCCCTGCATCCCGCCGAGGGCGAGCAGGAGCAGCAGCCGCGGCTTGTATCCGGCCGGGATGCGACCACGCAGCCAGAACCACGCGAGCCCGGCCACATAGGCGATGCCGATCAGCCTGCCCCAGAAGCGGTGGATCCATTCCAGCCAGAAGATTTGCTTGAACCCCTCCAGCCCGAAGCCCTGGTTGACGAGCTGATACTGCGGGATGGTGCGGTACAGATCGTAAAGACGGTTCCACTCGGCTTCCGACAGCGGCGGCAGCATGCCGGTGATCGGCGCCCATTCCATGATCGACAGGCCGGACCCGGTCAGCCGCGTCGCACCACCGATCGCGACCATGACCCAGACCAGTGCGGCGACGAACAGGAGCCATCGCGCGACGGCTCGGCGGTCGGCGGCGGCATCCTCGGCGGTGGGCGCGGCGGCGCCGCGTGAATCGAAAGGCATGGCGGCGATATAGGCCAGTGGCGGGCGGGCTGCACCCTGGGGTGACAGCCGCTGCGCGACAGTGGTTGCTTGCCGCTCCGCGGCGGGGGCTGCTTGCCGGGGCGGGGCGGGGCTGCTACCGCCCGCCCATGGTTCCCGAGCCCAGCGCCGCATCCGGGCCCGCCGCGGCGGGCGGGGAGGCCGCGCCACCCGTCCTGTCGGTCGTCATCCCTGTCCGCAACGAGGCGCCGAACATCGCGCCCCTGGTGGCGGAGATCGAGGCCGCGCTGCCCGCCGTGCCGCATGAGATCGTCTATGTCGATGACGGTTCGACCGACGACACGCCGGCGGCGCTGCGCGCGGCGCGCGAAGCTGGTGCGCCGGTCCGCGCCATCCGCCACAAGGCATCCTGCGGCCAGTCGGCGGCGATCGTTACCGGCGTGAAGGCGGCGCGCGGGCGCTGGATCGCGACACTGGACGGGGATGGGCAGAACGACCCCGCCGACATCCCGCGGCTGCTCGCCCGCGCCGAAGCCGAGGCCGCAGCCGGCCGCCGCACGCTGATCGCGGGGCACCGGGTGAACCGCAAGGACAGCGGGGTGAAGCGCTACACCAGCCGCATCGCCAATGGCGTGCGATCCCGCCTGCTGCGGGATGCGACGCCCGACACGGGCTGCGGGCTGAAGGTGTTCCCGCGCGACCTGTTCCTCGAGCTGCCGCATTTCGATCACATGCACCGCTACCTGCCGGCGCTGGCGCTGCGCCAGGGCGGCGCCGTGGTCAGCGAACCGGTGAATCACCGCCCGCGCGTGCGCGGCGCGTCGAACTACGGCACGCTCGACCGGCTGCTGGTCGGCATCTTCGACCTGATCGGCATGGCCTGGCTGCAGCGGCGCGGCAGGCGGCCGGTTATCGAGACCGATCCAGCCCCATGACCGCGCCGGCGGCGTCCGGGCGGCGCCGCGCGGCGCTGCTGAAACTGGCGATCCTCGCCATCGGGCTGGTGGCGGCGGGACTGCTGTTGCGCGAGATCGGCCTCGCGCCGGGCACCGCCTGGGTGGATCGCTGGGTATTGGGGCAGGGGCTGCTCGGGGACCTGGTGTTCGTGGCGATCGGCGCGGCGGCGACGGCCGCGGGCGCGCCGCGCCAGGGCGTCGCATTCCTCGGCGGCTATGCGCTCGGCGTCGTCCAGGGCACGGCGCTGTCGCTCGCCGCCCAGGTGGTGGGTTGCGCGATCTCCTATCTCTGGGCACGGGCAGTCGGGCGGGGCTGGGCGGAACGGCGGCTTGCCGGGCGCTTCGGGCACCGGTTGCGGCCGCTGCGAGACGTGCTGGCGGGCAGCCCTTTCGGCGCGACGTTGGCGCTCCGCCTGCTGCCGGTGGGCAACAACCTGGCGCTGAACTTGCTGGCCGGCATGGCGGGGATCAGCCTGCTGCCCTTCCTGGCCGCGTCGGCCATAGGCTACCTGCCGCAGACGGTGGTCTTCGCCCTGCTGGGCAAGGGCATCCGGGTGGATGGCGCCTGGCAATTGGGGCTCGGGGTCGCGCTGTTCGTGGTCTCGGCGCTGATCGGGCTTATGCTGCTGCGCCGGCACCAGGCGGGCCGCGCATTGGAAGACGACGCCTGAGGCGCCAATTCTGCGCAGGATCAAGGACGGCGCGGGTCGTCCGGAGGAAGCAGACCGCATGGATACGGATGTCGCCATCATCGGGGCCGGACCGGCGGGCCTCGCCCTGGCCTGTGCGCTCGCCGGCAGCGGGCTGCGCATCACCCTGCTGGAACGCG
Source organism: Roseomonas sp. SRI_022 (assembly GCF_057586215.1). NCBI lineage: Bacteria > Pseudomonadati > Pseudomonadota > Alphaproteobacteria > Acetobacterales > Roseomonadaceae > Roseomonas > Roseomonas sp. SRI_022. The sequence goes on along the minus strand of NZ_JBYCZL010000004.1, from coordinate 13,957 downwards.
CGCCGGAAGCGGCGATCGCGGACCCCGCTTTCGACGGGCGGGAGATCGCGCTGACCCATCGTTCGCAGGCGATCCTGCGCGACCTCGGCGCCTGGGACCGCATCCCGGCCGCCGAGACGGCGCCGCTGCGCGAAGCGAAGGTGATCAACGGCGCCAATCCGCTGGCGCTGCGCTTCGCGCCGGGGCGGGACGGCGAACCGCTCGGCCGGCTGGTGCCGAACCATCTGATCCGCCGCGCCCTGTTCGAGACCGTCGCGACCACTGAGGCGCGGCTGGTCACGGGCCGGCCCGTGACCGGCCTGTCCCTGGCGCCCGAGGGCGCGCAGGTGAGCCTCGATGGCGGGGAGGTGGTGGCCGCGCGGCTGGTCGTTGCCGCTGATTCCCGCTTCTCCGAGGCGCGGCGCCGGGCGGGGATCGGCGCGGCGATGCTCGATTTCGGGCGGACCATGATCGTCGCGCGCGTCGCCCACGACGTGCCGCATGGCGGCATCGCGACGGAATGGTTCGGCCATGGCCAGACCATTGCCATGCTGCCGCTGAACGGGGCGATGTCGTCCGTGGTGCTGACCCTGCCGCCTGCGGTCGCGGAGGCGGCGATGGCGATGTCGCCCGATGATTTCGGCGCCGAGGTGACGCGCCGGTATGAATCGCGGCTCGGGCCGATGACGCTGGCGGGGACGCGGCACGCTTATCCGCTGGTCGCGACCTACGCCCATCGTTTCGCCGCGCGTCGCTTCGCGCTGCTGGGGGATGCGGCGGTCGGGATGCACCCCGTTACCGCGCATGGCTTCAATTTTGGGCTGTCGGGGGCGGAGATCCTGGCGGGCGAGATCCGCCGCGCCACCGATCCCGGCGCGGAGGCGGGTCTGTCGCGCTACGCCGCGGCGCATCGGCGCGCGACGCTGCCGCTGTTCCTCGCGACCAATGCCGTGGCCAGGCTGTATTCGGATGACCGGGCGCCGGCACGCCTGGCGCGCGCGGCGCTGATCGGGGCCGGGGCGGTGCTGGCGCCGGTCCGCAAGGCGATCGTCGCCGGCCTGATGGACGCGCCGGGCCGTTCCTGGAAGCCATTGCACGGCGCGGGCAGGCAAAAGGGCGAAGAGGGGCGTCGCCCCTCTCCGGACCTCTCCCCACCAGGGGGCAGCGGCCCCCTTGACCGCTGGGTTTTTACGACCTTGGGTTGGGGCACTTTAGACTTTTAGGTTTTTATCGCTTTAGGCCTTTATCGAGCCGCGGGCCGCTTCCCTTTGGGTTCACATCGACGACAGGGCATGATTCGCCCAGTTGATGTTGTGAACATATAGCGAACATCGCCGCTTGTCCAGAAACCCGGCCCGCGCGGACCACGATCGAGGGCGGAATCGAGGTTTCCAAAGGCCTTAAGCCTTTGGCGGGGTGGTCCGGAGGGGCGGTGCCCCTCCGGCCTCACGCGGGCCGCGGCACCGTCGCCGCGACCGTCACCTCCGACGCCCCCAGCGCTTCCTTCGCCGCCACGCGGGTCGCGTTGCCGAGCGTCACCTCGGCGATGGCGCCCATCGCCTCGGCCGTGAAGAAGGCCTGGTGGCCGGTGACCAGCACGTTGGGGAAGGTCAGCAGCCGTGCGATCACGTCATCGGCCAGGATCTCGTTCGACAGGTCCTCGAAGAACAGGTCGGCTTCCTGTTCGTAGACATCCATGGCGAGGCCGCCGAGCTGGCCGGATTTCAGCGCATCGATCGCCGCCTCGGCATCGACCAGGCCGCCACGGCTGGTGTTGATGACGACGAGGCCCGGGCGGGCGATGGCGAGCGTCTCGGCGCGGACGACGTGGTGCGTTTCGGGGGTCAGCGGGCAGTGCAGCGTCACGATGTCCGCCTGGGCCGCGATCGCGCGCGGGTCGGCATAGGTCACGCCGATCGCCACCAGCGCGGGGTCGGGATGGACGTCATAGGCGAGCACCCGGCAGCCGAAGCCGGCCGCCAGGATGCGCGCGACGATGGCGCCGATCTTGCCTGTGCCGATCACGCCCACGGTCTTGCCGTGCAGGTCGAAGCCGAGCAGGCCCTCCAGCGCGAAATTGCCGTCCCGCGTGCGCTGGTAGGCACGGTGAATGCCGCGCACCAGGGACAGCATCAGCCCGATGGTGAACTCGGCGACCGCATGCGGCGAATAGGCCGGCACGCGCGCGACCTTGATGCCGAGGCGTTGCGCGGCGGCCAGGTCCACATTGTTGAAGCCGGCGCAGCGCAGCAGGATCAGCCTGGTCCCTCCGGCGGCCAGCGCCTCCAGCACCGGGGCGGAGGCGTCGTCATTGACGAAGATGCAGACCGCCTCGGCGCCCATGGCGAGCGGCGCGGTCAGCGGCGCGAGGCGGGGCTCGAGGAACAGGATCTCATGCGCCGCGGCCGCCGGCGCCGCCTCGAAGCTGCGGCGGTCATAGGGCTTGGTGCTGAACATGGCGATGCGCATGGGGCCTCCCCGCCTCGATACCTGCGCTACCGCGTTCTGCGGCGCGACGGGCGGGGCATAGTCGCGTGGCGCGGCGCCTCAGTGAAGGGTGAATACCCCGTTGGCGTAGCGCAGCTCCGCAGGGCGGGTCAGGGCGGAGGAGGCGACGCGCACCGAATGCAGCGGGCCTTCGATCTCGCGGCGCCAGAAGTCGAGGAAGCGGGTCAGCTCGGGGAAATCCGGCGCGTGGTCGATCTTCTGCCAGATATAAGCCTGCAGAACATGCGGGTGGTCGGGCAGGTGGTAGAGCAACTCGGCGGTCGTGATCCGCCAGTCGGGGATTCGGAGGATCGGTTCCAGTCCCTGCAGCACCTTGGTCATTCCTTTCCCTTGAGGGTGGTGTGACGTGCCATTCCTACCTGCAACGCCGTCGCGGCGCCGTGAGTTGCTTCACAGGATGACATGTGCAGCGCAGCAGGAGGCAAGAAAAATCTTGTATATTCAGATCATTAGCACTCGTGCGTGGCGAGTGCTGCCGAACGCTTGACGTCGCGCGACCCTCGGCTTAGATCGCTGGCACTCCTCTGGGGGGAGTGCTAACGGCCGGGGCGTTCTGCGACCGGCCAGGCTTCCCAGGGCGAGCCGTCATCAACCCGAGGCTCAGGAGAGGACATCCATGAACTTCCGTCCCCTGCACGACCGTGTTCTCGTTCGCCGCGTCACCGCGGAAGAAAAGACTGCCGGCGGCATCATCATCCCCGACACCGCCAAGGAAAAGCCGCAGGAAGGCGAAGTCGTCTCCGTCGGCGCGGGCACGATCAACGAGAAGGGCGAGATCCGCCCGCTCGACGTGAAGGCCGGCGACCGCATCCTGTTCGGCAAGTGGTCCGGCACCGAGGTGAAGCTGAATGGTGAGGAGCTCCTGATCATGAAGGAGTCCGACATCATGGGCATTCTCGAAGGCACCGCCGAGGCGAAGAAGGCCGCCTGAGGCGCCGCTTCGCACCGCATCCGACAACAGAATTCAGAGGTAGAAAGCAATGGCTGCTAAGGACGTGAAGTTCGGCGCTTCGGCGCGCGAACGTATGATCCGTGGCGTGGACATCCTCGCCGACGCCGTGAAGGTGACGCTGGGCCCGAAGGGCCGCAACGTCGTCATCGACAAGTCCTTCGGTGCCCCGCGCATCACGAAGGACGGCGTGACCGTCGCCAAGGAAATCGAGCTGGCCGACAAGTTCGAGAACATGGGCGCCCAGATGGTGCGCGAAGTGGCCTCGAAGACCAACGACCTGGCCGGTGACGGCACCACCACCGCGACCGTGCTGGCCCAGGCCATCGTGCGCGAAGGTGCCAAGGCCGTGGCCGCCGGCATGAACCCGATGGACCTGAAGCGCGGCATCGACAAGGCCGTGGTCGAGATCGTCAAGGAACTCGAGTCCAAGACGAAGAAGATCACGACCTCGGCCGAGGTGGCGCAGGTCGGCTCGATCTCCGCCAACGGCGAGACCGAGATCGGCGAGATGATCGCCAAGGCGATGGAGAAGGTTGGCAACGAGGGTGTCATCACCGTCGAGGAAGCCAAGTCGATCCAGACCGAGCTCGACGTCGTCGAGGGCATGCAGTTCGATCGCGGCTATGTCTCCCCGTATTTCATCACGAATGCGGAGAAGATGATCGCCGAGATGGAGAACCCCTACATCCTCATCTTCGAGAAGAAGCTGTCGCAGCTCCAGCCGATGCTGCCGCTTCTCGAGGCCGTGGTGCAGTCGGGCCGTCCGCTCGTGATCGTGGCCGAGGACGTCGAGGGCGAGGCGCTGGCCACCCTGGTCGTCAACAAGCTGCGTGGCGGCCTGAAGATCGCCGCCGTGAAGGCGCCGGGCTTCGGCGATCGCCGCAAGGCGATGCTGGAAGACATCGCCATCCTGACCGGCGGTGAAGTGATCTCCGAAGATCTGGGCATCAAGCTCGAGAGCGTGACCCTCGCCATGCTCGGCAAGGCGAAGCTCGTGAAGATCGAGAAGGAGAACACCACGATCGTCGACGGTGCCGGCGAGAAGACCGCCATCACCGGCCGCTGCGAGCAGATCAAGGCGCAGATCGAGGAGACCACCTCGGACTACGACCGCGAGAAGCTGCAGGAGCGTCTGGCGAAGCTGGCCGGTGGCGTTGCCGTCATCCGCGTCGGCGGCTCGACCGAGGTCGAGGTGAAGGAGCGCAAGGATCGCGTCGATGACGCGCTGCATGCGACCCGCGCCGCGGTCGAGGAAGGCATCGTCCCGGGCGGCGGCGTGGCTCTGCTGCGCGCCTCGGTGAAGCTGGCCGGCCTGAAGGCCGAGAACCCCGACCAGCAGGTCGGCATCGAGATCGTGCGCCGCGCGATCCAGTCGCCGATCCGCCAGATCGCGGAGAATGCCGGCAAGGACGGCGCCGTCGTCGCCGGTGAGGTGCTGCGCACCGACACCTACGAGTACGGCTATGATGCGCAGTCCGACGAGTACAAGAACCTCGTCGCGGCCGGCATCATCGACCCGACCAAGGTCGTGCGCACCGCCCTGCAGGACGCCGCTTCGGTGGCCTCCCTGCTGATCACCACCGAGGCGATGGTCGCCGAGCGTCCGGCGAAGCCGGCGGCTCCGGCCGGTGGCCCGGGCGACATGGGCGGCATGGGCGGGATGGACTTCTGATCCCGTCCGGTCCTTCGCCGGACCGGAACGAATTGGGGGCAGTCCTTTGGGACTGCCCCTTTTTCTTTGCGCCGTGCTATGGCGCGGAAAACCGCTTGCCAGGAACCGTCCCATGAAGCGCCGCAGCCTTCTTCTCGCACCGACCCTTTTCGCGCCGTCGCTGGCGCTCGCCCAGGGCGGCTGGCGGCCGAACCGCCCGGTGACGATGATCGTCCCCTATGCCGCGGGCGGGGGCACCGACATCGTCGGGCGCGAATTCGCGCAGATCCTCTCGCAGCAGCTCGGCCAGACGGTGGTGGTGGACAATCGCGGCGGCGCCGGCGGGTCGATCGGGACGCTGGCCGCGGTGCGCGCCCGCCCGGACGGCTACACCTTCCTCTATGCCGTTTCCTCGAACATCGTCATCAACCCGCATGTCTATCGCACGCCCGAGCGCGAGGACCCCGCGCGCGTGCTGGTGCCCGCGGGCATCGTCGCGAACTACCAGTACATCCTGGTGGGCAATCCGCGCTTCCCCGCGACCAACCTGCAGGAACTGATCGCGCTGGCGAAGGCGAACCCGGGCCATGTCACCTTCAGCCATTCGGGCAATGGCGGGAACAACCACCTGGCCGGCAAGCTGCTGGCGAAGATGGCTGGCATCGAGCTGAACGACGTCGCCTATCGCGGCACCGCGCCGGCGCTGATGGATGCGGTGAACGGCACGGTGCAGTTCAACATCTCCTCCCCGCCGCCGGCGATCCCGCTGGTGCGCGAAGGCCAGTTGCGTCCGATCGCGGTGACGGGCGCGCAGCGTTCGCCGACCTTCCCCGACGTGCCGACGGTCGCCGAGCAGGGCCTGCCCGGCTACAACGTCACCGGCTGGCACGGCGTGTTCTATCCGCCGGGCACGCCGGGCGAACCGGTTGCCGCACTGCGCGCGGCGGTCGCCGAGATCGCCGCGATGCCCGCCTTCCATGAGAAGCTCGGCCGCGACGGGCTGGAACCGTTGACCGCGCCGGTCAGTTCCGATGCCTTCGCCGCACAGGTGCGCGACGAGCATGCATTCTGGGGGCGGACCATTCCCGAGCTTGGCATCCGCGTCGAGTGACGCGGCCGCGAAGATGACGGACGGTTCAGCTTTGATTGACGCGGCGACCGCAATCTGCGCGTGATTCGGGGGCCAATCGTGTCTGGCCTCGCCTTGCCGTGCCTCCGGGAGCCCGGTCGCCCTCAAGCCGATATTGGGCGCGACTGGACAATTCGGCGGCGAGCACCGCCGCCGGGCGACGCAAGGAGACAGGTCGCATGGCGATCGGCACCGTGAAGTGGTTCAACGCGACGAAGGGCTTCGGCTTCATCGTTCCGCAGGATGGCGGCAAGGACGTCTTCGTCCACATCACCGCCGTGCAGAAGGCCGGGCTGACCGGGCTGAACGAGAACCAGAAGCTCAGCTACGAGGTCGTCACCGAACGCGGCAAGGCCGCTGCGACCAACCTGAAGCCGCTGTAAGGCGCGACGCGCCGCCGCCACATGTTCACACTCGCGGAACTCGAAGCGGCGGCGCAACTCGTCCACCAGGCTTTCCCACCCACGCCGCGGATCGCCTGGCCGTTGCTCGCCGCGCGCTGCGGCACGGAAGTGCACGTCAAGCACGAGAACCACACCCCCGCCGGCGCTTTCAAGGTGCGCGGCGGGCTGGTCTACATGGACCGACTGAGGCGCGAACGTCCGCATGTGAAGGGCGTGGTCAGCGCGACGCGCGGCAATCATGGTCAATCGCTCGCCTATGCCGGGCAGCGTCATGGCGTGCCCGTCACCATCCTCGTCCCGCACGGCAACAGCAGCGAGAAGAACGCCGCGATGCGCGCCTTTGGCGCGCGGCTGGTCGAACATGGCGAGGATTTCGACGCGGCACGGGAGGAGGCGATGCGCCTCGCCGCGGCCGAGGGCCTGGAATTCGCGCCGTCCTTTGCGCCCGACCTGGTGAAGGGGGTCGCGACCTATGCGCTGGAATTCTTCCGCGACGCGCCGCCGCTCGATGCGCTGTATGTGCCGATCGGGCTGGGCTCGGGCATCTGCGGCTGCATCCTGGCGCGTGACCTGCTGGGGCTGTCCACGCAGATCATCGGCGTGCAATCGACCGGCGCGCCATCCTATGCGCTGTCCTTCGCCGCCGGGCATGTGGTGACGACACCGCGCGCGGACACGCTTGCGGACGGTATGGCGACGCGCGTGCCCGATGCGTCGGCGCTCGCGATCATCCGCGCCGGTGCTGCGCGCGTCGTCACCGTGACGGATGACGAGGTCGCCGCGGCGATCCGCGCCTATTGGCAGGACACGCACAACCTTGCCGAGGGTGCAGGTGCCGCGCCGCTTGCCGCCCTGCTGCAGGAACGGGACACGATGCGCGGCAAGCGCGTCGGCTTGGTGCTGTGTGGCGGGAATATCGATCTGGACCTGTTTCGCGATTGGGTGTTGAGGACTGCATGACCGACCTTCTGCTGCGCAACGTCCGCCCGATGGGCGGGGCCGCGACCGATGTGCTGGTGAAGGGCGGGCGCATCGCCGCATCCGGTGCCGCCACGACCGGTGTCCCGGTCGAGGACGGCCAGGGCCTGCTCCTGCTGCCCGGTTTCGTCGAAGGCCACACGCATCTCGACAAGACCACCTTCCACCAGCCCGACTGGCTGGTGAACGAGGTCGGCCCGCGCATCATCGACAAGATCGACACCGAGCGCGAATGGCGCGCCCGCACCGGGCACGACGCTGGTGCCGCGTCGCTCGCGATGGCGCGCGCCTTCCTTGCTGCGGGCACGACGCGCATCCGCAGCCATGTCGATGTGGATACGCTCGCCGGCACGCAGCACGTCGAGCGCGTCCTGGAGACCCGTGCCGCAATGGACGGCCTGCAGGAGATCCAGATCGTCGCCTTCCCGCAATCGGGCTTGCTCGGCCGGCAGGGGACGGAGGCGGCACTCGATGCCGCGCTCTCGCTCGGCGCGGATGTCGTCGGCGGGCTCGATCCCTGCGCGATCGAGCGCGACCCGGTGAAGCACCTCGACATCGTCTTCGGCCTTGCGGAGAAGCACGGCAAGCCGGTCGACATCCATCTGCACGAACCGGGCTCGATGGGCGCCTTCTCGCTGGAACTCATCCTCGAACGCACGCGCGCCCTTGGCATGGAAGGCAAGGTGGTGGTCAGCCACGCCTTCTGTCTCGGTGACATCACGGAACGCGAGCGCGACGTGCTGCTGGCGCAGATGGCGCAACTCGGCGTGGCGATCGCGACGACCGCACCTGCCTCCCGCCCCGTGCCGCTGGTCGCGCCATGCCGTGCGGCCGGGGTGACGATCTTCGGCGGCAATGACGGCATCCGCGACACCTGGACGCCCTATGGCTCGCCCGACATGCTCGAGCGCGCCATGCTGGTCGGGCTGCGCAACAACTTCCGGCGCGACGACGAGATCGCGCTCGCCTTCGACTGCGTCAGCGGCGCGGGCGCTGCGGGTTGCGGCTTCGCCGATTACGGCTTGGCGCCAGGATCGCGCGCGGATCTGGTGCTGGTGGATGCGCGCAGCCTGGCGGAAGCCGTGGTGGCGCGACCCGCGCGGCGATTGGTGGTCGCGGGCGGGCGCGTGGTGGTGCGGGACGGCGTCCTGCTGGCCGCGTAGGGCCTCGCCGCGCGCCGGGCTCACACCGGCATGCGGCGCCCTTGATGTGCGCGGCCGATCCGGGCCGTGTCCTCGCGCCCGCCGGCGATGACGCGCACGCCCTCGTCGAGGCGTTCCGCGATGTTCTGGGGCGTGCAGCCTTCGAGGAAGGGCAGGCCATGGGCGCGGCAAGCCGCGAAAACGCGCTCACGCGCCGCGGGCAGCAGCGGCGGATAGGGGTGCTGCACCTCCCGCTGGCCGAGCAGGGAGAGGGAGAGATCGCCCGGACCCAGCTCCGCGAAGCCGAGGCCCGGCACGGCGAGGATCTCCTCGCAATGCGCGACACCTTCGGGGCTCTCGATCTTCACGCCGAGCAGCAATTCGCCCTCTGGGTCGAGCGGCCAGGGATCGCAGAGCCGCATATAGGTCTCGGCCGACACGCCCCAGATTGCCGCCGCGGTCTGCTCCGAGCCGCGCCCGCGGGTCCCGACGCCAAGCAGCCCTGGGCCGGGGGAGCCGAGCTGCGCGCCGTCCATCCGTTCGATCGGCCCCGGCAAACCCGTATCGACGCCCGCGAGATGGTCCGGATAGCGGCAGGCCTCGACGAAGGCGCGCACCGCGTCGGCCGATTCCGCCTGGCAGAGCAGCACGCCATGCACGCCGCGTCCGAGGATCTGGCGGAACTGCCAGGCATTGTGCCGGACATTCGCCGCATCGGTGCCGGCGACCGGCGCCTCGACGATCACCGCCGGGGTGCGGTGGCCCGAACGCGTCGGGCCGCCTTCCGCGAGGCCCCGCATGTACTCGGCGAGGCCGGCCATGTCGAAGGCGCCGTGTTCCATGCCGACATTGATGTAGTCGGCCCAGGTGCCGGCATCCTCGCGGCCCTGGGCGGCAGTCAGGACATGGCCGGTATGGTGACCGGCGTAGTAGATCGCCTGCCCATCCGCCAGGAGTTCGACCGCCCGGTTGATGCGGCGGGGCATGGCGGGCGGCTGTCCGCGCCCGTCAGGCGGCCGCGTCCACCGGCAGGTAGGGCAGCCGCTTCACGCGGTCCATGTTCATCCCTTCGATCCGCAGCAGGCGGGTCGGTCCGTCGCGGCGCGGGGAGTGCAGGATGCCGGGCTCGTACAGATACGCATCGCCCGGCTTCATCGCGTAGTCCTTGATGCGCCGCGCCTTGCCCGGCGTGCTCTCGGTCGGCCGGGCGAGGCATTCCCAGTCGGTCATGATCGTCTCGCCTGCCGCCTGGCCGTAGATCGCCCAGGACGGCCCGTGGTCGTGCGGCGCCGAGATCTTGGCGTCGTGATAGACGTGGGCCAGCACGGTGAAGCCGAGTTCCGGATCCTCGTAGAGCACCTGACGCTCGGGCGTCTTGTCGTTGATATGGGCGGCGACGAAGGCGGTGTCCTTCAGCGCCTCCCCCACCAGGTCGCAGACCATGATGCGGCCTTCCAGGCCGGGGTGGCTCTTGAGAGCCTCCCGCGCACGGGCCACGAAATCGTCGAGCGTCATGGGCATGGAAATTCTCCTCCCGCCGGGAACAGGAGCCGAAGATGCTCCCGCTCGGCCCCGGAAGGAAGGGGTCACGGTTCGGCGAGGAAGTCCCGCGTTTCCGCCACCGCCTGGGCGAGGCCGAGCCGGCGGATCAGCACCCCCGGCGGCAGCCCGTGCAGCAGCCGCGACGGGCAGGACCGGTCCAGCAGCACGAAGACGCCCTTGTCGTCGGCCCGGCGGATCAGCCGCCCGAAGGCCTGGCGCAGCCGGTGCCTGGCGACGCGGTCGTCGTAGTCTTTGGGACGGCCACCGGAAAGATGCAGCCGGCGTTCGCGGTGCAGGATGGTCGGGCGCGGCCAGGGCACGCGGTCGAACACCAGCAGCCGCAACGCGCGGCCCGGCACGTCCACGCCATCGCGCATCGCATCGGTGCCGAGCAGGCAGGCGTGTTCCTCGGCGCGGAAGACATCGACCAGCGTGGCATTGTCCATCGCATCGACATGCTGGGCGTAGAGCGGGATGCCCGCCTGCTCCAGCGGTCCCGCGATGCGCTGCTGCACGTCGCGCAGCCGGCGGATGGCGGTGAACAGGCCGAGCCCGCCGCCACCGGCGGCGAGGAACAGCGCCTGGAAGGCCGATGCGACCTGGCCGGTGTTCTCCTTCGCGACATCGGTGATGACCAGGCAGCGCGTCCGCGCCGCGTAGTCGAAGGGCGACGGCATGGCCGCGCGGATCGCCGGGATCGGCAGGTGCGATGCGCCGGTGCGCGCCTCCGCCTCCCGCCACGTCGCCTCGGGGTCGTCATCCTCGGCCTCCCCCTCGTCGCGCAGCGTGGCGGAGGTGATCAGCAGCCCGTGCGCCGGCGCGGCGACGGCACGCGCGAAGGGCTCGGTGGGGTCGAGGTGATGGCGATGCATCCCGGCATCGGTATCCGACCCGCCACGCCGTTCGAGCGACAGCCAATCGACGAAATCCGGCCGCTCGCCGGGCTGCGGCGGATCGGCCTGGATGGTGGCGAGCATCTGCGTCCAGGCCCGCAGCGGCCGCAGCGCGCGGTTGTCGAGCGAGCGGCAGGCGGCCTCGATGCGGATGCGGTCGCCGACTTCCAGCTCCTCTGCCTCATCCTCCAGCCGCGCAGCCAACCGGTCGCGCAGGGAGACCAGCGGTTCCTCCAGCCGGCGCAGGCCCCGCGACAGGCTTTCGGCCGCACCCGGCAGCGCCTCGGTCAGCGGGAATAGGTCGCATTCGGAATCGTAGAGGCCGGCGCCGCGTGCCTCCTGTGTGCGGGCGAGCACCTGTTCGCGTGCGGCGCGCAGGAAGACCTCCCCGGCATTCGGGGTTTCGTCCGGGCGGGCGCTGCCGCCGCCGGGCAGGCGGGACGGCCAGCCCGGCAGCGGCAAGGCGCGTGCGGCGTGCAAGGCGGCGTCGAGCTGCGCGTTCAACTCGGGCTTGTCGCCGATCAGCTCCTCGAGCCGGCGGCGCAGGCCGCGCGCGCGCGATCGCCCGCCTTCCGCGCCCAGCAGCCAGCGGCGCAACTCGGCCATCTCTGCCCCGGTCAGGTCGGCGGAAAAGGCGGAATCCGCCGCGTCGAACAGATGATGGCCCTCATCGAAGACCAGGCGCAGCGGCGGCCCGTCCTCCCCGCCGCCGAGGGCCGCCTGCACCATCACCAGCGCATGGTTGGCGATAACGATCTGCGCCGATTTCGCGCGGCGGATGGAATGCTCGACGAAGCAGGTCTTGTAGTGCGGGCAGGCGGAATGGATGCACTCGCCGCGCCGGTCGGCCAGCGGCAGCACGGCGCCGGGGCCGAACAACTCGGTGATCCAGCCCGGGAAGTCGCCGCCCAGCAGGTCTCCGTCGCGCGTCGCCAGCGCCCAGCGCGCCACGAGCCCGAGTGCCACTGCCCAATACGGCGGCGGGCCGCCCGAGGTCTGGTCGTCGAGGTTCAGCAGGCAGAGATAGTTCTCCCGCCCCTTGCGCAGCACGACGCGGCGGCGGCGCTCCTCCGGGTCGGGGAACAGCCGCGCCGTCTCCTGGTCGATCTGGCGCTGCAGGTTGCGGGTGAAGGTGGAGATCCAGACCGGTGCGCCGTTCTTCTCCGCCCAGAGGCTGGCCGGTGCGATGTAGCCGAGCGTCTTGCCCGTGCCGGTGCCCGCTTCAGCCAGCACCAGGGCCGGCGCACCGGGGTGTTCGCGCGGGGCGAATGCGCCCGCTGCGGCCGATGCGTAGTCTGCCTGCTGCGGCCGCTGTTCCGACCCGGCGCCGAGGATTTCGGCCAGCCGCCGTCGCGCCTCGGCGGGTTCCACCGGAAAGGCCGTGGCGGGCGGGGCAGGGGCGTTGTCCTCCCATTCCGGCAGGCGGCGCCAGACCTTGTAGGCATGCGGGGTGGGCTTCGCCGCCGGTTCGCCAAGTGCTGCGAGCACCGATGGCGCCCAGGCCCAGCCGGCTTCCCCCATGCGTGCGGCAAGGCCCGCCGCGTCGCGGTTGCGCGCCGCTTCCCGCGTGTCGGCGAGGTGGCGCAGCAGGTCGGTCGCGATCTGCGGCAGCAGGGCGGCAGCGGCTTCCTCATCCGCCGGCTGCGGCAGGTCGAGCGCCAGCGCCAGGCCGCGCGGCGTCGGTGCGCAGGGTTCCGCCGGGCGGCAGAAGGCGAAGAGTTCGAGCAGATCGTGCGCCGCCTCGATGCCCGCGATGCCGAGGCGCCGGGCGGTGGCGGGCGCATGCACCAGCAGCGGCGCGGCGTCGCGCAGCCGCGCCGCCGCGGCCTCGGCGGTCAGCGTCTCGATCTCGCCCTCGGCGGTGACGAGCACGGCCCGCCCGAAGCCTGCGACGAGGGACGGCACGTCGGGCAGCAGGAGTCGCGGGGCGGAAGCCATGATGCAGGGTAGCAGGGCGGGGCGGTGGTGCTGAGAGCCGATCCGGATCGGGTGGACTTGCCCGATCGGGTGACGAACTGCGTTTAGCGCACGACCGGGTCAGTGGCGTCAGAGCGTGGAGAATTCGTCGCCGAACGCGCCGTGAACCGCGATGAAGCGGTTGGACGCCGTGACCAGCGCATCCACCTGCGGCGCACTGTCGTCCGGCGGTACTGGCCCGGAGGCGGGCATCGCACCTTCCGATCGCTCTGCGCCACCCGCCGCCCGCTCAGGCGCTTCCGCCTGAACGGGCGCGGGGTGCCGCGTTGGTGGCGTCAGCGGCGCCACCAGCCCTGGCGCTTCGGCCGATCGGCCTCGGCCCCGGTGCCGAGCACCACCGGCTGGACCGGTGCACCGACGACCGGCTCGGCCGGGGCGGGTGCGGGTTCCGGCGCCGCGGCGACGGGTGCCGCGGGTTCGGGTGCCGACGGCGGGGTGGTCGCGACGGGTTCCGGCGCAGGTTCGGCAACGACGACCGGCGGCGCCTCGACCACCGGCTTCGCTGCGACAGGCACCTCGGCGACGGGTTCCGCGACGAGGGTTGCTTCGACGGCGACCGCGGCCTCGACGGCCGGGGCTTCGGCTGCCGCAACCGCGGCCTCGGCGGCCGGCGCTTCGGCTTCCGCAACCGGGGCCTCGGCCGCAGGCGCCGGGGCTGCCGCGCGGGTCGCGCGCGGCGCTGAGGCAGCGCGTTCCGCCGCGGCCTCGGCGGCTTCCATCGCCTCGAAGATGTCGTCGATCTGCCCGGCGAAGGGATCAGCCGGCGTCGGGCCGGTATAGCGCGCGGCGCGTGGCGCAGGGG